>JBIIVZ010000185.1:0-5280 GCA_044339175.1 Roseateles sp. | reverse complement strand
GCGCAGGTCGAGCTGAATGCCGCAGGACGCGAAGCGCTCGGCAAAAGCGCTCGCGGTGTCGCGCAGCGGCTCGGCCAAGTCGATATCGATCTTGCGATAGGCCAGCGCGCCGACATCGGCCAGCGACAGGTCGTAGAGGTCGCTGACCAGCTTGTTCAGCGTCGCCACCTCGGCTTGCAGCGAACGCAGCGTTTGCGCGTCGGGCTGGCGCACACCGTCCTCGATCGCCTCCAGCTCGCCGTGCAGCACGCCCAGCGGCGTGCGCAACTCATGCGACAGATCGGCCATGAACTCGCGCCGCATCTGCTCATTGCGCTGCAAGGTGTAGGCCAAGCGGTTGAAGTCCAGCGAGAGCTGGCCGACTTCATCGTGCGAGGCCTCGTTGACGCGTGTTTCGTAATCGCCGGCCGCCAGGCGGTGGGTGGCGGCCGCGACGCGGCGCACCGGCATCAGCAGTGTGCGCGAGGCCCACAGCGCAATCGCCGCGGCCAGCAGCAAGGCACCCAACCCGACCGCCCAGCTGGCACGCATCTGCGCGGCCTCGAAGCGCCGCTCGGCGGCCGAGCTGACGCTTTGAAACGGGGTCATGGCCAACCAGCCGACGACGCGGCCATCGACCCGGATGGCGCGCTCGACGCCTTGCGGCGAGGGCAGCTCGAAGCCGGCCACCCGCTGCCGCTGCGCGTCGAACAAGGTGAAACGGCGCGTCGCCCCGGTCAGCTCCGAGATGGTCGGCGGCGGCCGATCGGACGAAATCACGGCGGTGTCGATGTCGCCGTCGTCCGTCAACGGCCGCAGCAAGCGGTACCAGAGGTCGGGTTTGCGGGTCAGGAAGGTCCAGTCCCCGTACTGCCGGTAACCGGCCGTCACGCCGGGCACGGCGGCATCGAGCCGCAACAGCGCCTGCTCGTTCAAATAACCAAGGAAGCCGCGCGTCAAGTTGACATGAGCGGCCACACCCATGGCCAGCGCGACCACCATGGCGGTGGCCAGAACGGCGGCAAACAACTTGGCAGTGATGCTCAATTTCATGGTCGGAGGGCGGTGGGCTGACCACTGTTGTTCTCGAAGAATAGTCATTAGCGCCCATCCGTTCTGCCTTGGCAAGCACAGCCCCGCTGCGGGCCAGCTCTTCAAGCTCTCTCCACATTTGCCGGTCAATATGCTGGTAAACCCGCTTGCAAATACATTCCAATGAAAAAATTCCCCTCCCCAGCCCGGGCGACCGGCCCGCTGGTCATTGCCTTGCTCACCTTGCTGACCGCCTGCGGCAAGGGTGCGCCGCCCCCTGCCGCTGCCGCCGCGCCGCCGCAGGTCGGCGTCTACCAAGTCGAGCCGACGCGCCAGACCATCACCACCGAATTGCCGGGCCGCACCGGTGCGCGTCTGATCGCCGAGATCCGCCCGCAAGTCGGCGGCATCGTGCAGCGCCGCCTGTTCGAAGAAGGTGCTCAAGTGAAGGCCGGCCAGGTGCTCTATCAGCTCGACCCGGCCAGCTTTCAGGCAGCCCATGACAGCGCGCAAGCGGGGGTGGCCAAGGCCGAGGCGACCGTCGGTGCGGCCCGCGTGACCGCGCAGCGCAATGCGGAGCTGGTCAAGATAGATGCGATCAGCCAACAGTTGAACGATGACTCGCAAGCGCAACTGCAGTTGGCGCAGGCCGACCTGGCGGTGGCCCGAGCGGCCATGGACGCCAGCCGCGTCAATCTGGATCGCACCCGCATCGTGGCACCGATCTCGGGCCGTATCGCGCTGTCCAGCGTGACGGCCGGTGCGCTGGTGACCGCCAATCAGGTGATGGCGCTGACGACGGTGCAGCAACTCGACCCGCTGGTGGTCGATGTGCTGCAGTCGAGCGGCGAGTTGCTGCGCCTGAAGCAGGAGTTGGCCAGTGGCACCTTGAAGCGCAACAGCGAAGCGCCGATCCGGCTGCTGCTGGAAGACGGCAGCGCCTACCCCCATTTGGGGCAGTTGCAATTCAGCAGCGTCAGCGTCAACCCGAGCACCGGTGCGGTGACGCTGCGCGCGCTGATCCCCAACCCGGACGGCCTGCTGATGCCCGGCATGTATGTGCGCGCCGTGCTGGAAACCGGCGTGGCGGAAAACGCCGTGCTGGTGCCGCAGCGCGGCATCACCCGCACACCGACCGGCGACGCCTCGGCGCTGATCGTAGGCATTGACGGCAAGGTGGAGCGCCGCACGCTGAAAGTGGGCCGCGCCATTGCGGACCGCTGGCAAGTGACGGAGGGCTTGCAAGCCGGCGAGCGGGTCATCATCGAGGGCTTGCAAAACGTCAAGGTGGGCGCGCTGGTGCAGGTCAAGGCGAATCCGGTGGCTGCGTCGGCATCCGCTGCATCAGGTCCAAGTCCAGGTGCAGGTGCAGGTTCGAACTCAGGCTCAGGCTCGGCGGCAGTCACTGCGCCGGCCTTGGCCGTCGCGCGCTGAAGGGCCACTCGCCATGGCACATTTTTTCATCAACCGCCCGATCTTTGCGTGGGTCATCGCCATCGTCATCATGCTGGCCGGCGCGATGGCCATCGTCCAACTGCCGCTGGAGCAATACCCGGACATCGCGCCGACCCGCGTGTCGATCAACGCCACCTACAACGGTGCCTCTGCCAAGACGATTGAGGACTCGGTCACGCAAGTCATCGAGCAGCGCCTGAAGGGCCTGGACCGGCTGGTCTCAATGGATTCGACCAGCAACTCGGCAGGACGCGCCAGCGTGCGCCTGAGTTTCGAGGCCGGCACCGACCCCGATGTGGCACAGATGCAGGTGCAGAACAAGCTGCAACAGGCAATGTCGCAACTGCCGCAGGCGGTGCAGAGCCAGGGCGTCTCGGTCACCAAGGCCAGCACCGACCTGCTGATGGTGATCTCGATGACATCCAAGGACGGCAAGATGTCCGGCACCGAGCTGGGTGACTACATCTCCAGCAGCATGCTGGACGTTTTCAGCCGCATCGACGGTATCGGCGACTCGAGTGTCAACGGCACCGGTTATGCCATGCGCATCTGGCTCGACCCGGCCAAGCTGAACCAGCATGGCCTGATGCCCTCAGACGTACGCGCCGCACTGGTGGCCCAAAACACCGAAGTGTCGGCCGGTCAGATCGGTGCCCTGCCGGCACCGGCCGGCCAGCAATTGACGGCCACCATCACCGCCCGCAGCAAGCTGCAAACGCTGGAGCAGTTCCGGGCCGTGGTCTTGAAGGCCGCGCCCGATGGGTCGGTGGTGCTGGTCAGCGACGTGGCGCGGGTCGAGCTCGGCAGCGACGCTTACACGACACGCGCCCGCCTGGACGGCAAGACGGCCGCCGGCTTGGTGCTCTTTCTGGCCACCGGTGCCAACGCGGTCGGCACGGCCGATGCGGTGCGCGCCAAGCTGGCCGAGCTGCAGCCCTTCTTCCCGGAGAACATGGAGGCGGTGGTCAGCTACGACACCACGCCCTTCGTCAAGGTGTCGATCGAGGGCGTGGTCTACACCTTGCTTGAGGCGATGGTGCTGGTCGTGCTGATCATGTATTTGTTCATGCAGAACCTGCGGGTGACGCTGATCCCGGCGATTGCGGTGCCGGTCGTGCTGTTGGGCACGTTCGGCGTGCTCTCGCTGTTTGGCTATTCGATCAACACGTTGACGATGTTCGGCTTGGTGCTGGCGATCGGCTTGTTGGTGGACGATGCGATCGTGGTGGTCGAGAACGTCGAACGACTGATGAGCGAGGAAGGCTTGTCACCGCGCGAAGCGACACACCAATCGATGAACGAGATCACCGGCGCGCTGATTGGCATCACGCTGGTGCTGTCGGCCGTGTTCATCCCGATGGCCTTCTTCGGCGGCTCGACCGGGGTGATTTACCGCCAGTTCTCGATCACCATCGTGTCGGCCATGGTGCTGTCGGTGCTGGTCGCGCTGACGCTGACGCCGGCGCTGTGCGCCACTTTGCTCAAACCTGTGGCCAAGGGCGGCCATGACGCCAAGGCCGCCCTGACTGCAACGCCAAAGACAGGTCTGCTGGCTTTGCCGGCCCGCTGGCTTGGGGGCTTTTTCGTTGCCTTCAACCGCAGCTTCGACCGCAACGCCGGCCGCTACGAGAGCGGCGTCGGTGGCTTGCTCCGGCGCAGCAAACGCAGCCTGTTGGTCTATGCGCTGCTGGTCGGGGCGATGGCCTTGCTGTACCAGCGCATGCCGACTTCCTTCCTGCCCGAAGAAGACCAAGGCACTTTGCAAATCCAGGTGCGCATGCCCGCCGGGGCCACCGATGAGCGGCTGGAGGCCGTGATGCAGAAGGTCCAGACCTACCTGGACAAGGAAAAAGACATCATCTTCTACAACCTGATCACCGGCGCGGACGGCAACCAGGGCAGCGGCCGCGGCTATATACGGCTGACCGATTGGTCCGAACGCACCGGCCCCGGTCAAAGCGCCGCCGAGTTGTCGCAGCGCATCACCCGCGACATGCAAGCCCAAGTGCTCGACGCGCAGATCTTCCTGCTGCTGCCCCCGGCCGTGCGCGGCCTGGGGGCCAACGCCGGCTTCGCGGTGCAGTTGCAAGACGTGGGTGGCCTGGGCGCCGAGGCGCTGGCACAAGCACGAGATCAATTCCTGGCACTCGCCAACCAGCATCCGGAACTCTCCCGTGTGCGCAGCAACAACCTGGACGAAACGCCGCAGTTCAACATCAGCATCGACGACCGCCGTGCCGGTGCGCTCGGCTTGGCCACCGGCGACATCAACGACACGCTGTCCAGCGCCATCGGCGGTAGCTATGTGAATGACTTCATCGACCGCGGCCGCGTCAAAAAGGTCTATTTGCAGGGCGACGCGCAGTTCCGCTCCGAGCCCGAAAGCATCAAGCAGTGGTATGTGCGCAATGCCGGCGGCGAGATGGTGCCGTTCTCGGCCTTCTCCAGCAGCAGCTGGATGCTGGGCGCACCGCAATTGACGCGCTACAACGGTATGTCCTCCTACGAAATCATTGGCGACCCGGCACCCGGCGTCAGCTCGGGCACCGCGATGAATCTGGTCGAGGAGATGATGAGCGAGCTGCCGCCGGGCATCGGCTTCGAATGGGCCGGCAGGTCCTACCAGGAACGCTTGTCGGGTGGGCAAGCGCCGATGCTGTACGCGCTCTCCATCCTGTTCGTGTTCCTGTGTCTGGCAGCGCTGTATGAGAGCTGGTCGATCCCGTTCTCGGTGATGTTGGTGGTGCCGCTGGGCATACTCGGCGCGCTGATCGCCAGCACTTTTGCCGGCCAGGCCAACGACGTCTACTTCCA
>JBIIVZ010000184.1:0-5341 GCA_044339175.1 Roseateles sp. | reverse complement strand
ACCGGGGCTTGTGCGGCGGTGGTGGCGGGCATACGTCTGGGCCTGCTGGACGAGGCGGTGGAAGTGCATGCGCGCGGTGGCGATTTAAAAATTGAATGGGCCGGCAACAGCGTCGGTCTGCAGGCGAGCGTGCTGTTGACCGGCCCGGCGCAAACCGTATTTGAAGGAGAAATTGAGCTGTGAGCATTGAGCAAATAACACCGGACCCAGTGACAACGGGCCAAGCAACGCTGGGCAACACAGCGCAGGGCAACACAGCGCAGGGCATCAGCGAGCAGGACATCGCCAATTTTTTGGCCCACACGCCGGGGTTTTTCGAGCGCCACGCCGAGTTGCTGGCCAGCGTGCAGCTGAGCCATCCGCTCGGTGGCCGCGCGGTGTCGCTGCAAGAGCGGCAGGCTGAAATGCTGCGCGACAAGATCAAGGGCCTGGAGTTCAAGATCATGGAGATGATCCGCAACGGCCAGGAGAACGTCGGCATTGCCGATCGCTTGCACCGCTGGACTCGTCGCCTGATGCTGACCAGTCAGGCGGCCGAACTGCCGGACCTGCTGACCCAAGAGCTGCGCCATCAGTTCTTGATTCCGCAAGCGGGCGTGCGTTTGTGGGGTGTGGACGCCGCCTTTGCCGACGCCGATTTTGCCCAGCCGGTCAGCCAGGATGTGAAGAGCTTTGCGCTCAGCCTGACCCAGCCTTATTGCGGCATCAACTCGGGCTTCGAGGCCGCGCAGTGGTTGCAGGCGGCCCCCACCGGTGCGGGTGCCGGGCCGGCCAGTTCGCTGGCGCTGATCCCGTTGAGTACGGCCGGTTCGGCCGGCGCACCGGCACGCAGTTTTGGTCTGCTGGTGCTGGGCTCGCCGGACGCTTCTCGCTACACGGCCGACATGGGCACCGAGTTCCTGGCCCGCGTTGGGGACATTGCCAGCGCTGCGCTGGCGCGGCTGTTGCCGTCGGCCTGACGGCAGCAGCCCCGCGTGACGACCCCGCCCGCTGATTCGGCTGCGCCGCTCGGCGAACACCTGCTGGCCTACCTTGCGCATGTGCGGGTGCAACGGCGCTTGGCGCAGCGCAGCTTGGTCATCTACGAAGCCGCCTTGCTGCGCCTGCAAGGGCTGGCGCAGCAAGGCGGCGTTGACCTGCTGACGCTGCAGCCACAGCAAGCCCGGCGCTGGGCCGCGCGCTTGCACGGCGAGGCCGGCCTGGGGCCGCGCTCAATCGCTCTGCTGCTGTCGGTCTGGCGCGGCTTGTACCGCTGGCTGGGTGAGCAACAGCGGGTGACGCTGAACCCGTTTGACGGTTTGCGCGCGCCGAAAGCGCCCAAG
Organism: Roseateles sp.; assembly: GCA_044339175.1. Taxonomy (GTDB): domain Bacteria; phylum Pseudomonadota; class Gammaproteobacteria; order Burkholderiales; family Burkholderiaceae_C; genus Paucibacter_A. Next base: position 4,019 of record JBIIVZ010000184.1, on the reverse strand, counting down.
CCCCTGCCCAAGGCCTTGGGCGTTGACGATGCGGTGGCGCTGGCTGATTTCCAGGCGGCGGGTACCGAGGGCGCGGGCGTTGACGCTTGGGCTGAGGCGCTGGACGGCTGCATCGTCGAGCTGCTGTACGGCTGCGGGCTGCGCGTGGCCGAACTGGTCGGGCTGGACGCGCTGGCCGGCTCCCAGTCGCAGGGCTGGATCGATGTGGCCGCTGCCGAGGCCCATGTGCTGGGCAAGGGCAGCAAGCGCCGCAGCGTGCCGCTGGGTCGTGCGGCGTTGGCGGCCTTGCAAGTATGGTTGCCGCTGCGTTCTCAAACTGTGCAACGCTTGCAGCCGGGCGAGTCGGCGCTGCTGGTCGGGCCGCGTGGCGCGCGCCTGGGGCCAACGCAAGTGCGCGCGCGGCTGAAGGCGCGTGCGCTGGCCGCCGGTATGCCCGCCCATGTCCATCCGCATATGCTCAGGCACTCGTTCGCTTCGCACCTGTTGCAATCGAGCGGTGATTTGCGCGCGGTGCAGGAGTTGCTGGGCCATGCCCACATCACCACCACGCAGATTTATACGCAGCTGGATTTTCAGCATCTGGCCAAAATTTATGACGCTGCCCACCCGCGCGCGAAGAAAAAAACCCATGATTGACCGGACCGTTCTGCTTGCCGCCGCCCTGCTGGCCCAGCCCTTGATGGCATTGCCGGCGCTGGCCACCCCGGATCAACCGTTCGCCCGCTTGGCCCCCAGCCGGCCGGCGGTGGTCGAGGCCAGCTGGACGCCGCTGCGCCTGCCCAATGGCGACAGCATCGCGCTGGCCGGCGGCAGTTATCTGCTGGCGATCAACGACGAATGGGGCTTCGGCCCCACCGTGTACGGCGCGGCCAAGGGCAATTACGGCGGCATTTTCACCGTCGGTTTCACCGCGCAGCGGCGCTGGCGGCTGGGCCAGAACACCCATCTCGCGGCCGGTTTCTTTGCTGGTGCCGGGGGCGGCTTGAGCTCGAACGAGCTGCGCTTTGGAGGCGGCCTGATGCTGCGACCCGAACTGTCGGTGCGCACCGAAATCGGTGCCTGGTATGTCGGCGCGGCGTTGGCTCAGGTCAGCTTCCCCAGCGGCAATGTGCGCGGCAGCAGCCTCGGCCTGGTGGTTGGCCGGTCCAACAGCTTCGCCAGTTTTGCGCCGGGCGATGTGGGCAAGTCGGGCCGCGCCAGCACGCGCACCGGCCTGGGGTTTGATGAAATTGCGCTGCTCGGCGGCCTCTACCAGCCCAGCTCCAGCACCCTCAACCGCAGCGGCCAGCCGAGCACAGGCCGCATGGGCCATGCCGGTGCCGACCTGCGGCAATACATCGTCGACGGCAGTTGGTGGGGTGTTGAAGCCGCCGGTGCCGCGCAGGGCGGTGCCGACGGCTACATGGAAATGCTGGCCACGCTGGGCCAGGACTGGGCCGTGGGCCACCCGCGGGTGCGCGTTGGCGGCCAGGTGGGTGCGGGCTTGGGCGGTGGCGGCAATGTGGACAGCGGCACCGGCTGGCTGCTGCGCGCGGGGCCGACGCTGCGCTGGATCACGCCCTGGGGCCCGACCGTGCGGCTCGACGCCGGCTGGACCAAAGCGGTATCCGGCCAGTTTGCTGCCCAGCATTTGCGCGTGGGCCTGGCTTTTCCGCTCGATGTGACACCGCAGTTGAGCGGCAGCATGGACGGCGAGGCCGGCATCGTGCGCAACAGCCAGGTGCTGGCCAGCGTCCAGCATCTGCCGCAAGTGCGCTTCAAGGACGGCAGCCGCGAGGCCGTCAGCATGCTGGCCGTGCTGATGACGCGCGAGTTCTCGCCGTCGTTTTACGGCGTGGCGCAGGCGGGCAGTGCGGCCGTTGGCAAGGCCGGCGCCTATTCATTCGGCCTGTTCGGCCTCGGTTTGCAGTCGCCCTATGTGCTGGGCCGCACCCGTTTCGGGGCTGAATTGCTGGCCGGTGCGGCCGGCGGCGGCGGTGTGGCGGTGGGCGGCGGCGCGGTCATGCAGGCAGAGGCCTGGGCCGCTTGGGAATTTGGCGAGGCGGACCGTTTGCGCCTGCGCACCGGCTTGGGTTATTGGCGCAGTCTGCGCGATGCCACCCAGGCGACACCGATGTTGAATGTTTCGCTGGGCTATGCCTTTGGCACCCTGGCCAGGTAAAAATTTATATGAAAACAATCGTTTTACGCCCCGGTAAAGAGCGCTCCTTGCAACGTCGTCACCCTTGGGTGTTCGAGGGGGCCATTGTTCGCGGTCATGCCACGGCCGAGGCCGGTGAAACCGTGCGGGTCGAGGCGGCTGATGGGCAATTCCTCTGCTGGGGGGCGTTCAGCCCGCTGTCGATGATCCGCGTGCGCGCCTGGAGCTTTGACGAGGCGCAGCGCATCGACGCCGCCTTCTTCGAGCAGCGCATCCGGGCCGCGCTGGCCATGCGCGCCCGGCTGCCGATTGCCTCCGACGCGATGCGGCTGATCCATGGCGAGGCCGATGGCCTGCCGGGCTTGATCGTTGACCGCTACGCCGACATGCTGGTCGGGCAGTTCTTGTCCACCGGCGTCGAGCGCTGGAAGTCGGTGATCGTCGACAGCCTGCTGGCCGCCACCGGCTTGACGCGGTTTTACGAACGCTCCGACGCGCAAGTGCGTGACTTGGAGGGTCTGGCGCAACGCACCGGCTGGCTCAGCGGTGAGCATGACGGCAGCAGCAGCACCGAGTTGACGATTGCCGAGCACCAATGGCGCTTGAGCCTCGACGTGGCCGAGGGCCACAAGACCGGCTATTACCTCGACCAGCGCGACAACCGCAAGAAGTTCGCCGACGCGGTCGCTCATTACGGCTGCAAATCGGTGCTGAATTGCTACAGCTACACCGGCGGCTTCTCTGTGGCCGCGCTAGCCGGCGGTGCCACCGATGTGATCAGCGTTGATTCCTCCGGCCCGGCGCTGGCGCGTGCCAATGCCCATGTCGTGATGAACGGCTTCAACCCGGCGCACCACCAGGTGATGGATGCCGACGTGAACGCCACGTTGCGCAACTTTTTGAAGGACGGCCGGCAGTTCGACGCCATCGTGCTCGACCCGCCCAAGTTCGCACCGACCGCAGCGCACGCCGAGCGCGCCTCGCGGGCTTACAAGGACATCAACCGCCTGGCCCTGCTGCTGCTGGCACCCGGCGGCCTGCTGTTCACTTTCTCTTGCTCGGGCGGCATCGGCCCGGAGCTGTTCCACAAAATCGTCGCCGGTGCCGGCCTCGACGCCCAAGTCGATGGTTTCATCATCGACCGCGTCGGTGCCACGCCTGATCACCCGCAGACGATCTGCTTCCCGGAAGGGGAGTATTTGAAGGGCCTGCTCATCTTGAAACGCTGAGGGCTTGCCCTGCATCTTGGCGGTGTCCGGCGTGGTCTGTTCGCTGGATCAGCCATGTCGTCACGTAGGGCGGGTCGAGACCCGCGAGTGATCCCGGCGGCGGGGACCGAAGCCTCGGCATGGTGCAACACGGGTGCCATAGTCGGCGGCACGCGGGTCATGACCCGCCCTACATCTGATCCCAGCGTCCTCGCGACGCGCACTCACCAGCGGTAATCGGCCGCTTGGTGCAACGTCCAGCTGGCGTCGCCGGGCAGCTCCAGCACTTGCTGGTGATACTTCAAAATGCCCAGGTGGTGGCTGACGCTGATCGGCGTGATGGACAGCGCGGCGAGCTGGCCGTACAGGTGGTCTTCATTGACCGCATCGAGCGCGTTGGTCGATTCATCGAGCAGCAGATAGCGCGGCTTGGCCAGCAAGGCGCGGGCAAAAGCCAGCCGCTGCTGCTCGCCCACCGACAGCACCTTGCCCCAGTCCACTTCGGCGCTCAAGCCGCCAAAGCGTGCGGCCAGCGTGGGCAGGTTGACCCGCTCCAACCAACGCAGCAATTCTTCATCGGAGATCTCGCGTCCGGTCTGCGGGTAGAGCAATTGGATGCGCAGGTCGCCGACCGGCAGGTAGGGCTGCTGGGGCAGGAACAGCATGTCCGG
>JBIIVZ010000010.1:0-17925 GCA_044339175.1 Roseateles sp. | reverse complement strand
GGCAAGCTGATGGCCAAGCCCAAACGCGGCAGCGTGAAGCCGAACACCACAATCGCGCCAACGATGATCAGCAAAGGCTTCCAAGCGATGGCACCGATCGGATCGCCGCCGTCCACTTTCAAGGTCAGCGCCTTGAACAAGACGGCGCAGCCCAGGATGGCCAGCAGCACGCCGAGGCCAAAGGGAAAGTAGGCCGGGCCCGGTCGGGCCGAGGAGCCAAAGCTGTATTCGGTAGAACCCCACGCAAAGGCTAGCCCCACGATCAGGAACATGATCCCTGACCAGAAGTCGCGCTGACTCTTGATCGTCATCTATACCTTTCGAGTATTTGTCAATAAAAACATACCCTTAGCGATCACTGCAGATGATCTTAGGGATTAGCCTTGACCGTAGCATAAAGATGAAATTGCTCTTAAATTGGCAACCTTAGGCGCTGCGAGCCGCCATCAAGGCGGCCAGCTGGCGGGTTGGCGGGTTGGCAAGTCGGCAGGGCGGCTCCTGTTGCTGGACTTGTCACGCCGCGCTGTACCAGTTCGGAACAACGCTGCTGCACAGCACAGCAAAACCTCGGGTTTTTGCTAGGAAAACGGAAGGACATCTACCCTTTTTGCGACTTGGGTGCTCCAAGTGGTGATTAAAACCATGGTCAACGGCTTGGCACAAGGTTTGCGAATATGGGTCGTGACAAGGCAAAGCGTCCGGCGTACTGATCAAGTCGCCGGGGCGCGCCGCCAGCCTCGCACCCACAACCCGCCGGAGACACACCCATGATTTACGCCAACCCCAATACCGAAGGCGCCAAGGTCGCTTTCAAGCCCGCCTACGACAACTTCATCGGCGGCAAGTTTGTGCCCCCGGTCAAGGGTCAGTACTTTGATGTGATCACGCCCATTACCGGCAAGGTCTTCACGACCGCAGCCCGCTCCAGCGCCGAAGACATCGAATTGGCGCTGGACGCCGCCCACGCCGCCGCTGACGCCTGGGGCAAAACGACACCGACCGAGCGCTCCAACGTGCTGCTCAAGATTGCCGATCGGATCGAAGCGAACCTCGAACTGTTGGCTTATGCCGAGACCGTCGACAACGGCAAGGCGATCCGTGAAACCCTGAACGCCGACATCCCGTTGACCGTCGACCATTTCCGCTACTTCGCCGGCTGCATCCGCGCCCAAGAAGGCGGCTTGTCTGACCTCGACGGCGACACCGTGGCGTATCACTTCCAGGAACCGCTGGGCGTGGTCGGCCAGATCATCCCCTGGAACTTCCCGATTTTGATGGCCGCCTGGAAGCTGGCACCGGCCATCGCCGCCGGCAATTGCGTGGTGCTCAAGCCCGCCGAATCGACCCCGATCAGCATCCTGATCCTGGCCGAGTTGATCAACGACCTGCTGCCACCGGGCGTCCTCAACATCGTCAACGGCTACGGCCGCGAAGCCGGCATGCCGCTGGCCACCAGCAAGCGCATTGCCAAGATTGCCTTCACAGGTTCCACCAGCACCGGCCGCGTGATTGCGCAAGCCGCTGCCAACAACCTGATCCCGGCCACGCTGGAGCTGGGCGGCAAGTCGCCCAACATCTTCTTTGCCGACATCATGGACAAGGACGACGCCTTTTTGGACAAGGCCATCGAAGGCTTGGTGCTGTTTGCCTTCAACCAGGGCGAGGTTTGCACCTGCCCGTCGCGCGCGCTGATCCAAGAGTCGATCTATGACAAGTTCATGGAGCGCTGCTTGGCCCGCATCAAGGCGATCAAGCATGGCAACCCGCTCGATACCGACACGATGATGGGTGCGCAGGCCTCCAAGGAGCAGATGACCAAGATCATGTCCTACCTCGACCTGGGTCGCCAGGAAGGTGCCGAAGTGCTGATCGGCGGCGGACAAGCGCACCTGCCGGGCGATCTGGAAGGCGGCTACTACGTCCAGCCCACGCTGTTCAAGGGCCATAACAAGATGCGCATCTTCCAGGAAGAGATCTTTGGCCCAGTGCTGGCCGTGACCACCTTCAAGGACGAAGCCGACGCGCTGGCGATTGCCAACGACACGCTGTACGGCCTGGGCGCTGGCGTCTGGAGCCGCAACGGCAATGTGGGCTACCGCATGGGTCGCGCCATCAAGGCCGGCCGCGTCTGGACCAACTGCTACCACGCCTACCCGGCGCACGCAGCCTTTGGCGGCTACAAGGAATCCGGCGTCGGCCGTGAAAACCACAAGATGATGCTGAACCACTATCAGCAGACCAAGAACTTGCTGGTCAGCTACAGCGAAAACAAGCTGGGCTTCTTCTAAGTCGCCGGCCCTCCAGAGCATGGCGGCTTGAAATGCCAAGCTTCTTGAACTAAGTTCGCATCCCGGCTGGCCTTTTGTGCTCGCCGGGATGCTTGTTTTTGGACGTGCAAGCGCCCTCACCCGGAGACCACGATGGTTGAAAAAGTCATTGCCACGCCTGCAGCGCTTGAGCTGGTCGAGTTCCTCAAACAAAAGCACGGCACGTTGATGTTCCACCAGTCCGGCGGCTGCTGCGACAACAGCGCGGCCAACTGCTACTTGCCTGGCGAAATCACCATGGGTGCGGGCGATGTGTTTTTGGGCAATATCGGCGGCTGCGAGTTCTACATCGGCAAGGCGCAATACGAATACTGGCGCCACACCCAACTGATCATCGATGTGATCGAGGGTCAGGGCGGCACCTTCTCGCTTGAAGGGCCAGAAGGCAAGGCCTTCCACACCCGCTCCCGCGTCTTCAGCGCAGCCGAGATGGCCGAGCTGGACAGCGAAGCCGCCAAGTAAAGCCGGCCTCGCACAGCGCGGGTTTGCCGCGCTTGAGCAAAAAACAGACGGGATTGTGAGAACTCAATCCCGTCGCCGTTTGGCGAAACAAACTCTTTCTCAGCCAGCCAGATCGCCAGCTGAGAGGGTCGTCATTCGTGCAAACGAGCGCAGCAGCAAGCCACCGAAATCCTCCCCAGATCGGGGTTGAAAGACCGTCATCAATTCGGGTTAGCGGGCCACCCGTGCTGGACATCGCCGCTGAATTGAGCCGGGTTTACGGCCATCTGCCGGCCTTGGCTACCGTGTCGGCGTTGCTGCAGCGTCGCCCCCTGCGTAGCCAGCGTCACCATGGCGCAGGCCTTGCGCTGGGCTTGATTGAACCGGCCATCCACCCCGATGTGGCCGATCTTCAGGGTGCCGACCTGACCGTCTGCACCTTCGCCTCCAACTCCTACCCGGCCGAAGCCTTGATGGCGCATGGCACCCATTCAGCCACGCTGCTGGTCGGCCAAGGCCACCGGTCGGTACTCGGGCTGCTGCCCCGGGCGCAGTTGTCGCTGGCCCTGGTGGCGCAAGCGGACGGCACAGCCAGCCCGGAAGGTCTGGCGGACGCCATCGACTGGCTGCTGGCGCGCAACGTCGCTTTGATGGCCATTCCCCTGGGTGACCACAGCGCCCACAAGGGCGTGGCCCAAGCGTTGGAGCGCGCCCGCGAGCGGCGTGTGCCGGTCTTCGCAGCGGCGGGTAATGCACATCCTCAGCGTCTTTTATTCCCGGCTCGGCACAGTGCCGCACTGGCCATTGGTGCGCTCGACCCCTCTGGCCGCTTGCGCGTTGAGTGCTGCCGCCTGCCCGCGCTTGACGGCATGGCACCCGGCACCGACATCCCCGCCCTGGTGGACGCACGGCATATCGAACCCCGCAGTGGCTCGTCGGTGGCCTGCGTGGTGGCGGCGGGTTTGGCCGCACTTTCCTTGTCGGTGCAGCAGCGCCGACTTCCTCCGAGCGCGCTAGCCGCGTTCAACACGGTGCCGGACCGGTGCCGTGCTTCTTCAACTGCATGAAGGACATTTCAAATGGCTGACATCATCACGACCCAAATCACCGAACTGAGCGACGCCAAGCTGCGTGCCATTGCCAAGCGAGTGCTCAACACGATGTTGATCGCCTCGGAGAAGGCGGTAGCGAGTCAGGCCGAACCGGCGGCCTACAAGATCGGCGCTGATTTGAAGTCGGCCGAGCAGATCTTTCTGTCGCGCTTCAAATCGCTGGAGGCCACCCAAAAGCAAGCCGCCACCACAAGGGTGATGGGTTTGGTCAAAGCGCCGGTCGCCAAGCGTGCGCAGTACTTTGACGACTTGGCCAAGGTCGATCTGCAAGCAGCGACGACAGTGGTGGCGCAGGTCAATGCCCTGCCGTTTCCCGCCAAGCTGAAGCTCCAGGCCAACCATCTGCAGGCGCTGCAACTGCACGGCGGCCTGCTGCCCATCGGCCTCGTGCCGCAGCAGACCACCGACAAGCTGGAATTTCGAGTCCACAAGGTGCGCTGCGTGGACGAAACCAACCCTGAATGGCTGGGGGATGACGAAATTGCGCTGGGCGGCACCACGGTTGACGAGACCGGTGACACCCACAAGGTCAGCGAATTCATGGTGCGCAATGACTTTGACGACAACGAGCAGCAGGTCTATGCGCCGCCGCGCCGTTTCACAATGTTCAGCCTGCTCGAAGGGGGCAGCGCCTGGCCCAAATGCTACTTCGTCACCCTGGTGCTGGCCGAGAAGGACATGGGCGGCTTGGCCGACTTTCTCAACCGCCTGCTGGACGCCGTCAAAGCGCAGGTGATTGCGGCGCTGGGTGCGGCCATCGGTGCGGTCATCGGCTCGACCACCGGGCCGATCGGTGCGGCGATCGGAGCCATCATCGGCTGGATCGTGGGCAAGGTCTTCGAATGGCTGAAAGCCTGGTGGAGCGACGATGTGTTCCCGCCCAAGACCTTGACGATCTCCATTCCGTCACTGGCCGCGCGCTGGGCTGGTGGCAAGACGGACAGCCCTGAAGGCGTGGTGCGCTTCGCTGCCCATGGCGGTATCTATGACCTGACCTATGACTGGCGCATCTACGCTTGAAACGCATGGCTGCTGACACCGCAGCCATGCGTTTACCATCAAGCCGCCAGCAACTGCACGTTGGCTGACATGCGGCGTTCCAGCTGCCAAGCGCGTCGCAGCACGGCGGGCGAGCGGGTTTCCTCGGGGATCAACAAATAACTCTTGGCCCGCATCGCGCGCCCCGCGCCGACCCGGCTGGTCAGCACAGTCATCGGGATCGCCAGCATCAGGGGCAGGCCAACCGGCAGCAACCAGACCAAGGCCCGCACGTCGATGAAGGCGATGACCGGTGCCAGCACGGCGATGACAATGCTCATCGGAGCGAAGCGTTGCAAGGCGTCGCGCCATGGCACGGCGGCGGCTTCGCGCGGTGGCGACTTCCAGTCCAGCTTGAGCCCGGTCACTGCGGCCACCACAAACAGCGAGTGCGCCAGCATGCGGATCGGCGCCTGCAGCAGGGCAATCAGCGTTTCCAGCAGCGCGCTGCGCAGAAGGTAGAAGGTGCCGCCAAAGCTGGCCTGCTCCTGCTTGATCAGCACGGCGGCAAGGCCAAGAATGCGGGGCAAGAACAACATCGCCAGCGTCCAAGTCCACAAGCCCAGCAACTCAGCGGGCACCAGCATCCAGCCGGTCGCGATGTGCGAGCCAGACAACCACAGCGCGGTGCCCAAGGTCAAGAAGCACAACCACAGCGGTGCCGACAAATAGGCCATCGCGCCGGTACCGAACATGGCCCGATGCACCGGGTGGATGCCGGGCTCAGCCAGCAAGCGAGCGTTCTGCAGATTGCCCTGGCACCAGCGGCGGTCACGCTGCAGCTCGGCCAGCAAGTCTGGCGGCTGCTGCTCATAACTTCCGATCAGATCAGACACCAGCCAGACGTGATAGCCGGCGCGGCGCATCAGGGCCGCTTCGACGAAGTCATGCGACAGGATGCTGCCGGCCATGCCGCCGCTGCCCTTGATCGGTGCCAGCGCGCAATGCGCCATGAACGGTGCGACCCGCAAAATCGCGTTGTGGCCCCAGTAATGGGATTCGCCCAACTGCCAGAACTGCATGCCCAGGGTGAACAAGCGGCCTGTCATGCGGGAAGCGAACTGCTGCGCGCGGGCGTGCAGCGTGGCGTGCCCAATCGCCTGGGTGGCGGTCTGAATGATGCCGGCGGACGGGTTGGCTTGCATCAGCTTGACCATATTGACCAGGCAATCGCCGCTCATCACGCTGTCGGCGTCCAGCACCACCATGTAGCGGTAGTCATGGCCCCAGCGGCGGCAAAAGTCCGCCACATTGCCGGCCTTGCGGTGGCTGTGGCGCTGGCGCAGGCGGTAATAGACCTCGATCGGCGGCTGCCCGGTCTGCGTCGCCAATTGCATGCGCAGATTTTCCCAGGCCAGGCGTTCGGCCTTCTGAAGTTCCGGGTCCTGCGTGTCCGACAACACGAACACATCGAACGCCGCCGCCTGCCCGGTGGCGTGGACCGATTCACAAGTGGCACGCAGGCCAGCAAACACGGTGCGCACGTCCTCGTTGCAGATCGGCATGATGATGGCCGTGCGGGCGCGGGTGTCCAACGTCAGATGCTCGACGCTGCGCACCGACAGCGCCTGTTTGTCGCCCCAGATGGAGACGTAAAAGCCCATCATCGCCGTCATGAAGCCGCTCACGATCCAGGCAGACAGCAGGGCAAAGAGCGCGATCTGGCCGTATTCGAGCAGCAGGTTGTCTTGCTCCGGTTGCAAGTGGGCAAACAGCGTGGTCGCCACGGCGGTGCTGAACAGGGTCAGCGCCACCAGCAGCGCGCGTCGGCGCTTGGCTGCCACTTGCCAGGGGGCTTGCCAAGCCTCATGCCACGGCTCTTGCCAAGCGGCTGGCTCGGCTGCTGGCTCGATGTGCACAGGCGCTTCAGCCGCGCTGCGCTGCGACGGCAGCAGCAAGGCGGTGCCGACGCTGTTCCAGAAACCGCGCCAGGGCCGCGCGGGCATCGAGCCGCGATGGATCGGCGGTGTGGTCACCGAGTTCGGGTGGCGCTCTTCGCGCAGTGTGCTGCGGCGTGCCGCTACCGGCAGCTCTGTCACAACGGCACTCACAGCGGGCGCAACAGAAGTTGCGGGGCTCAGGGGTTGACGAGATTGGTCCATGTTTCGCTCACTGTGTTGTCCAGATGTTGAAGAAAGGCGCGCAGCTCGACCGGTTTGAGGGGGTCCAGGCGTTGCACACGCAAGCTCACGCGCCAGCCACCGGTGGCCGGGTTGCGCCAGGCCTGGCTTTCCAGCACGCGGCCATTGGCATCGCTGCTGACCACCGCGCGCACCGGTGCGGCGGCGTCCAGTCCATCCAGCGCCGGGCCGGCAAAGTCGACGGCATACTGAATCGTTTGAGCCCGTTCTTGGGCGCTGAGCTTGCTGTAGCCGGTGCCACGGCGTGACTGAGTGACCCAGCTATTCGGAGGCTGCTGCTGCGTCTTGCCCTGCCAAGCCAGCCGGTAGGCAAAGTCCAGCGATCCGCCCGCTGGCGGGATCTTGTCGGGTGACCAATAGGCGACCACGTTGTCGTGGGTTTCGTCCGGCGTCGGCAGTTGCAGCAACTCGACCCGGCCGGGGCCCCAATCACCGATCGGCGTCACCCAAGCGCTGGGGCGCAGCTCGTAGCGCGCCTCGGTATCCTCATAGCTGCTGAAGGCGCGGTCGCGCTGCATCAGGCCAAAGCCTTTCAGTCCCTTCAGCGCAAACGAAGTGGCCAACGGTGCGGCGGGGTTTTGCAGCGGACGCCACAACCACTCGCCGTCGCTGCTGGCCACCATCAGGCCGTCGGAGTCATGCACCTCGGGCCGGAAGTCGCCGATGCGGGGCTGGTTCTCGCCGAACAAGAACATGCTGGTCAGCGGTGCCAGGCCCAGCGTCGCCACCCGAGGCCCGGCCCCGGCCCGCATGAAGATGCGGGCATGCACCTCGATCACGGTCTGGTCGCCGGGGTTGATGTCGAAACGATAGGCACCGGTCATGCGCGGCGAGTCGAGCAGCGCGTAGACGGTGAGCGGGGCGCTTGGGTCATTGGCCCCGGTTTGAGCACGGGGCTTTTCAATCCAGAACTCGGTGAAGCGCGGGAATTCCTCTGGCCCCCCACCGATCACATCCACCGCCAGCCCGCGAGCCGACAGGCCGTAGCGCTGGCCGGCACCGAGGGCGCGAAAGTAGCTGGCACCCTGAAAGGTGATCAGCTCGTCCTTGTAGCTGCTCGAGTTCAGCGGGCTGTGCACCCGAAACCCGGCGTAGCCCAGCTGCCCCCACGCCTTCGGGTTCAGCCGGTGCTTGTCGAGCCTGGGGCCGAAAGTGAATTGCTCGGGGCTGTACGGCAGGCGCTTGACGCCCTGTGGCGACACTTCGTTGATGCGGACCGAATCGCTTTGCCGGCCGACGTGAAAAAACTTCAGCTCGTAAGGCAGCGCGTCGCTGCGCCACAAGGTCTGGTCTTCCTTGAAGCGGATGTCGCGAAAAGCGTCGTAATCCAGCGCGGCCAGTTCGGGCGGCGCGGCCGGGGCCGGCGGGCGATAAGGGGACTGGGCTTGCTGTTGGGCCAGCCGGGCCACGTCATCCAGCGTCCAGGCCTGCGCCGGACTCAAGCTTGCTGACAGGGCCACCAGCGCCAGCAATGCCAGCAGACGGCGAGCGGACCCGGAGCGTCGTTTCGGTGCAGTTGAAATAGGCTTCATGCACCGACTAGCGCAAACCCCGTGCCAGTCCTGAAAACACTCAATGAATCAAGGCCTTGCGATGAGAATTTGCAGCCGCAGCGGGTTGTGGCCGGGCAAATCGGCAGCGCAGCGCCAAAAAACCGCTATTTTTGTCGCCTGGCAGCGACAAGCCCTCGGCGGCTCAAGCAATTACTGTTTGGAATCAGGGACTTGGCCCTGTCGCTGGTCGGCGACATCGGCTTGGAAGTGGCCCGGCACCAGCTCATGCTTTTGCATCAGTCGGTAGAACTCGGTGCGGTTGCGGTCGGCCAGCCGGGCCGCGTCGGCCACGATGCCGTCGGTCAGCTTGAGCAGGCCGACCAGATAATCGCGCTCGAAACGCTGGCGCGCTTCGGCCAAAGTGAGCACCTGCACCGTCGGCGAGCGCAACGCGCGCTGGATCAGCGCCAACGGTATCAGCGGCGTGCCGGCCAGCGCGCAGACCTGCTCGACGACGTTGTAGAGCTGGCGCACATTACCCGGCCAGGCGGCGGTGGTCAGCGCCTTCAGCGCCTCCGGCGCAAAGCCGCTCAGGCGCTTGCCGTATTTGTCGGCCAGCTTGAGCAGGAAATGGTTGGCCAGCAGCGCAATGTCCTCACGCCGCTCGGCCAACGGCGGCAACGTCAGGGTGACGACGTTAAGGCGGTAATACAGGTCAGTGCGGAACTGCCCCTCCGCCATCGCGACATCAAGATCGCGGTGGGTGGCCGAGATGATGCGCACATCGACGGCGATGCTCTGGCTGGAACCGAGCGGGCGCAGCACCCGCTCCTGCAACACCCGCAGCAGCTTGACCTGCAGCGCCAGCGGCATGTCGCCAATCTCGTCCAACAGCAAGGTGCCACCCTCGGCCGCCTGGAACAGGCCTTTGTGGTTGGCCGACGCGTCGGTGAACGCGCCCTTCATATGGCCGAACAGCTCCGATTCCAGCAGCGCCTCGGGAATAGCACCGCAGTTGACGGCGATGAAGGGCTTGGCCGCACGCGGGCTGGCCAGGTGGATGGCCCGCGCCAGCAGCTCCTTGCCGGTGCCGCTGTCGCCGCGCAGCAGCACGCTGGCGTCTGTCTGGGCCAACATGCGCGCCTCGGCCAATAGTTCGGCCATGCGGCTGGAACGGCTGATGATGCCGGCCTGCCAAGCGTCGTCCGCCCCGGTCGGCCCGCTCGGCGTCAGCGGCGGCGGCGCACTCAGCGCCAGCGCCTGGGCGATTTTCTCCAGCAGGCTCTTGCCGTCGAACGGCTTGGTCAGATAGGTGAAGACGCCGCGCTCGGTCGCCTCCACCGCGTCGGGGATGGTGCCGTGGGCGGTCAGCAAAATGACCGGCAGGGAGGGGTGACGGGCGCGGATTTCATCGAACAGCCCCAAGCCGTCCATGCCGGGCAGGCGCACATCGCTGAGCACCAGCGCCGGCCGTTCGACCGCCAACTGGTTCAGCGCGGCCTCGGCCGACATGGCGGTGCTGACGCGGTAGCCCGCCGCCGTCAGCCGCATCGTCAGCAAACGCAGCATGTCGGCGTCGTCGTCGACCAGCAGCAGGTGCGCACCGGACTGACTCATAAGCCAGAGTTCCGCGCCCGGCGGGCCGGTGTGGAGAGCGGCGCCGCATCGGCCGGCCGGTTGTTCAGGCTGCGTTCGATCTCCTTCAGCGCTTCGAGCTTGTCGCGGGTTTGTTCAAACCGGCGCTGCAGCTCGCGCAACTGCTGGCTCTGCCGGTCGAGCAGGTCTTCCACCCGCCGCTGCTCAACATAGCGCGCCGCCAGCAAGCGGGCCAGCGTCTGCAGCGGCCGGGCGTCCTCGCTGTCGCTGCTCAACACGCGTTGCAGCCGCTGCTGAGCGTTGACCAGGTCGTAGAGCTGGTGGGTCTGACTCAACGCGATGGCCAGCCGCACTTGGTCTGCCGCCGCGGCTGGCTCGCCGAGGCCGGCAATTTCCTGCAACAGCTCGGGGCCCTGCAGGCCGCGCACATGGTCGGCATAGGTCAGCACGGTGGAGACGGCGGAGGCGGCAGAGATGGCAGCGCTGCAGTCGGGCAAGGGCGGCGGGGCGGGCCTCCGCTCAGGTCTTTGCACGCTCGCGGGCGGCTCGGCAACAAAGGGCGCGGTCAAGCTGCAAGCGGTGCACAGGCTGAGCAGGAGGCCAGCGAGCCCGGCGCGCCGCAGCAAAGGCAACCGAGCGATCAGCGAGGCGTTAAAGCGTGAAAGCATGGGGGAGTTCGATTCTGAAATGTGCGCCGGGACCGTCCGGCAGCAATTGCACGCTGCCGCCATGTGCAGCAATGTATTCGTGGACGATCGATAGGCCGATACCGCTGCCCCGCAAACCCTGCAGCGGCTGCCACGAACCGCGATAAAAGGGCTCGAACACACGCGCCCGGTCGCCGGCAGCGATGCCGGGCCCCTCGTCTTGCAGATCGATGCGCAGCACATCGGCCAACCGGCTCAAACGGATGCAAATTTTGCCCCGCTCGGGCGAGAAGCGGATGGCGTTGGACAACAGATTGGCGATCACGATGCCCAGCTTGTCACGGTCCACCTCGATCTGTAGCGAGGCGCTGTCGATCCCCGCCTGCCCATGCCCCTGAACTTGAACCTGGACTTGGATTTGCAGCTCGCGGGCGCGCCACTGCAGTTGCTGCGCCTCGATCTGCTCGTCGATCAGTTCCCGCAGCTCGGTCTTTTCACGGCGTAACTGGCGCGCTTCAAACGCGGCGGCGTTGAAGCGCAGCAGGTCTTCGATCTGGCTTTGCAGCAGGCTGGTGTTTTGGCGCAAGATTTTGGCCACTTCGCGCTGGTCGTCGCTGAGCTGGCCGGCCACACCGTCCTCCAGCAGCGACACGCCTTCGCGCAGCGAGGCCAGCGGAGTCTTCAGCTCATGCGACACATGGCGCAAGAAGCGCGCCTTGTCGGCGTCCAGCTCCACCAGCCGCAAGCGCAGCCATTCCAGCCGCTGGCCGACCAGTTGCAGGTCGGCCGGCCCGTCAATGGCAATGCTTTCATTCAAGCGGTTTTCGCCCAGGCCGACGATGGCTTGCTCCAGCCGCTTCAGCGGCCGGGTCAGCCAGACGCCGAACACCAGCGCCAGCAACACGGCCAGGGCAATAGCAGCACCCACCTGCTGCGCCAACTGCCGGCGACGCGTCTCCAGATCGTCGAGCAGTCGGCGGTTGTGCGCGGCAATGGTTTGCTGAACTTGCAAAGCGATCGCTCTGTTCAATGCATCGATCTGCCGGAACTGCAGCGCGACTCGCCGGTCCCGGTCCAGCATCGTTTCCGGCCCGCCGGTCAGCAGCGCGGCGATCGCTTGCAAGTGCACTCGCCACTCGTCAATGCGAGTGCTGGGCACGCCTTGTGTGAGCAATCGTTGCAACAAGGTATCGGCCTCGGTGGCCGTCGCCTGAAAACGTTGCTGCAAGAGCGGGTCGGCCAGCACCACCGCTTGGCGCGAACTGCGCTCCATGTCGACGCTGCGGTCGGCCAGGGACTGCGCGGTCCCCGCCAGTTCGAGCGCGCCCGCCGCGCTGTCCCGGCTTTGCAGCGTCAACTGCTCCAGCGTGACCAGTGCCCGCAGCGACGCAGCAGCCAGCAAGGCCGCGATCAGCAAGAACGCGGCGACCAGCAACTGCCGGAAGGACACATGCTTCAGGGCGCTCTGCATCACGCGGACGGGGTGATGGGGAGGCGGCTGTCGCGCCGCAGGGCTTGGCGATGGCTCACCGCTGTGCCAGCACCCAGTCGTCCACCACCTGGCTCAGCACGGCCAGCGGCACGTTGCCGGTCTGCAGCACCAGGGTATGAAACTGCCCCATCTTGAACTTCGGCCCCAGCGCCTGCTGCGCCCGGCTGCGCAGATCCAGGATGTGCAGCATGCCGATCTTGTAGGCGCAGGCCTGGCCCGGCATCACCACATAGCGCTCCACTTCAGCCACCGGGATGCCGTAGTCGATGGCCTGCTGGCGAGTCCACTTCATCGCGTGCAGACCGGTATCGACAACCAGGCGTTTGGCGCGGAACAACTCGGCGTCGAGCTGACCCAGGCGGCCCGGAACATCGCCCTCGTACCAGCCGTTCTCGGCCGCCAGTTGCTCGGCGTAGAGCGCCCAGCCTTCTGAAAACGCCGAGCCGCCGGCGAACACCGCGTCGCGGCGGTAGCGCGGCAGGCCCTCGTTTTCCTGCTGCAACGCAATCTGGAAATGGTGGCCTGGCACGCCCTCGTGATAGGTCAGCGTGCGCATATTCGTCATCCGGTACGGCGAGCCGGGCAGCGGAGCCCAGAAGATGCCGGGCAGGCTGCCGTCCTTGGCCGGGCCGGAATAATGGGCCGCCGCCGTCTTCTCGGTGAACAGCGGCTCGCGCTGCACCACCACCGGCGCTTTGGGCGTGCTGTCGAACAGCAGGCGCGAGCGCTGCTCGGCGTCGCGCAGGATCTGCTCATAGCGCGCCAGCAAGGCGGCCCTCGGCTCAGCTTCTTTGGGTTGCAGGTCGGCGTCGAGCTTGACCATGCGCTGCTTGACGTTGCCGTCCAGATAGCCGAGTTGCTTCAGCAAGCCGTCCATCTCGCCCTCGATGCGCGCCACTTCGCGCAGGCCGGTCGCATGGATCTGCTGCGGCGTGTGGTCGGTGGTGGTGTTGCGGCGCAACTCATAGGCATAGGCCTTGGCACCACCCTTCAAGCGCCACAGACCGGCGTCCTCGGTGGTGCGCGGCAATTGCGCTTGCAACATCGCTTGAGCGCGGCGAAAGGCCGGGATGACGGCCTCGGCGGTGATTTTTTCGGCCTCGGCCAGCGCCGTGGCGCGCGCGTCCGCACTGATCTCGGTGGCCGTGCCGCCCAGCTTGTTCAAGCGTTGCTGCAGCGACAGCACCAGTACATTGCGCGCCGGCGGCTCGGTCAGAAAGCGCTCGAACTGGCCCAGCGACGCCTGCGTGATGAAGCGCGGCATCAGATAGCCGCGTGTCGCCGCGTCCTGGGCCCGCGCGATGCCGTTGTCCATCTGGGCCGCCACTTGCTGCAGTCGGGCCAGGTAATTGGCCACATCGCCGACGTTGCGGATTGGGTGCGTCTGGCTGAGGAAGTTGACCAAGCTGACATGCAGGCCACGGAACTGGTTGAAGACAAAGTCGAAGTCCTCGAACGGCTCGGCATCCGCCGCGCTGCGCAGCGACCACTCGACCACCGCCGCCGAGGTGCGCTGTTGCGCGCTCAATTGGCTGCGATCAAACGCGCCCAGCTCTTGCAAACCGGTCTTGGCGGCCGCGATGCGGGCGGCGCGCTGCTGCGGCGTGTTCGGGGTCAACTTGGCATCGAGCAGTTGCTGCTCGGCCGCCGGCAGGTACTGCCGATAAGTCGCCAGCGTCGGCTCGGCGCGCATGCGCTGCAGCGCCAGCCCTTCGGCCCATTGGTCAAAATCCGGCGCTGCCAACAGCGGGGTGGCAAGCGCAAAGCCAAGCAAGGTCAAGACAAGTCGTTTCATCGGGGGGAGCCTCGTGGTGGTGCCCGAGTCTGACAGGTGCCCGACAAGCCCGGTGTCGATTGGCTGGACAGGGCCGAGCCGAATCGGGAGGCGCACGCGCTGCCGCACTTCGCTGTTGGCAGTTGGCAGTTGGCTAGCTCACAAATCATGCGCAAACTCCGTTGTCACCCAGCTGCGCCTGCAAATACTCTTGCAAGAACTCCACTGCGACGCGGACCTTGGCGGAATTGCTGAGCCGCGACGGGTAGACGGCCCAGACATTCGCCTCCAGCGCGTAGTCGGGCAGCACCCGCAGCAACTGCCCGCTGGCCAGCAGCGGAGCCACGTTCCAGATCGAACGCAGCAGGATACCGCGTCCGTCCAGCGCCCATTGCACCGCTATTTCGCCGTGGTTGGTGGACAGCGGGCCGGTCACCTTGACGCTGTGCTGCTCCTGCCCGCGGCGCAGCTGCCAGACGCCGAACGGCTGGTCGCGCTCCTTGATCACCAGGCAATCGTGTTGGGCCAGCTCGGTAAAGCTGCGGGGGGTGCCGCGCGCGGCCAAATAGCTGGGCGCGGCGCAGAGGATGCGGTGGTTGTCGGCCAGACGGCGCGCGATCAGGTGCGGGGCGATCTCGTCGCCGACGCGGATGTCCAGATCAAAGCCCTCGCTGGCCACATCGACCAGCCGGTCGAACAACTCCAGCCGCACCTGCAGCGCCGGGTAGCGCAGCTGCAACTGCGAGATGGCCGAGGCCAGCACTTGGCGACCAAAGCCGAAGCTGGAGCAAATGCGCAGGCTGCCGCGCGGCACGCTGCGGGTGATGCTGACGGCCTGCATCAGGTGGTCGATGTCGTCGAGTATGGTCAGCGCCCATTGGTAGACCCGCTCGCCGTCTTCCGTCACCGCGACGCGGCGGGTACTGCGGTGCAGCAGTTGGGTACCGAGCACCTGCTCCAACACGCGCAGGCGCTTGCTCACATAGGCCGGCGACACGCCCAGCTCCTCGGCCGCCCCGGCAAAGCTGGCGCGCCGGGCCACGACGGTGAAAACACGCAGGTCTTCGTTGGACGGTGTGCTGCTGAGCCGGGGATTGATCACGAAACGTGCACAGTGGCTTAACCAAAGCCTGTATTGTAGTTTTTACGTGTGCAAAGCAAGATACGGCATCCTTCATCAGCCCAGCCCATTGCCCGCCATGTCGAATGCTCCCACCACGTCCACCACTCCCGCTGCGTCCCTGACCCACAAGATTGCCGTGATTCCCGGCGACGGCATCGGCAAGGAGGTGATGCCCGAAGGCTTGCGCGTCCTCGAGGCCGCCGCCGCGCGCTTCGGCATCAAGCTGGAGCTGATACCGATCACCTGGGCCAGTTGCGAGCATTACCAAGCCACCGGGCAAATGATGCCGGACGACTGGAAGGCGCAATTGCAGGGCATGGACGCCATCCTGTTCGGTGCCGTCGGCTGGCCGGCCAGCGTGCCCGACCATGTCTCGCTGTGGGGCTCGCTGCTGAAGTTCCGGCGCGAATTCGACCAATACATCAATTTGCGCCCGGTCCGCCTGTTTGACGGCGTGCCCTGCCCCTTGGCCGGTCGCCGCGCCGGCGACATCGACTTCTTCGTCGTGCGCGAGAACACCGAGGGCGAATACACCAACCTGGGCGGCAAGATTTTTGAGGGCACGGCGCGCGAAATCGTCATCCAGGAATCGGTCTTCTCGCGCCACGGCACCGACCGGGTGCTGAAGTACGCGTTCGAACTGGCGCAGTCGCGGCCGCGTCATCACCTGACCGTGGCGACCAAGAGCAACGGCATCGCCATCAGCATGCCCTGGTGGGACAGCCGCGCCGACGCGATGGCCGAGGGCTACCCCGACATCACCGTCGACAAGCAGCACATCGACATCCTCTGCGCCCGCTTCGTGCTGCAACCGACGCGCTTCGACGTGGTGGTGGCCAGCAATCTATTTGGCGACATCCTCAGCGACCTCGGCCCCGCCTGCACCGGCACCATCGGCCTGGCACCGTCGGCCAACCTGAACCCGGAGCGGCTGTTCCCCTCGCTGTTCGAACCGGTCCATGGCTCGGCCCCGGACATCTACGGTCAGAACATTGCCAACCCGGTCGCGATGATCTGGTCCGCAGCGCTGATGCTCGATCACCTGACCCACGGTCAAGGTGCTGGCCGTGCCGCCCATGACGCCATCGTGCGAGCGATCGAAACAGTGTTGCGCGACGGCCCGCACACCCGCGATCTGGGCGGCCAAGCCGACACCACCGCGATGGGCCAAGCCATCGCCGACTTGATCAGCGCGGGCGCTTGAGCGCTATTGAACGGCCGGCGCGGCCTTGATCAGCCCTTCACAAGTCGCGCGCTGCTTGTCGGCCGCGTCGACCTTGCTGCAGATGCTGTCGAGCTGGGTCTTCAGCCGGGTCATCACCGCTGCGTGCTGGCCGCTGGCACTCCAGCGGCTCAGGCTGGCTCCGACGCGTTGCAGCGAGCGGGCGCTGCGCTCATAAAAAGCGGCCTTGTCCTGGGCCGCTTCGCTGAACAGTTGGGCGGCGGTGGTCTCGATGCGGGCGGCGTCTTGCGGGGCCAGCTCGGTCAGCGCCGCAAAATAGCCCGCACCCCATTGCAGCCGGGTGGACGGCCCTTCGCTCTTCTTGAACGATTCCTCGTACCAGCGCAGCGCCTCGTCCTTGCGGCCCTGCTTCTTGGCATTGCCGCCCAGTTGGCTCATCAGGTAATAGGGGGAATGGCTCTTGGCCAAGCTGGCTTTCAGCAGCGCGTCGCTGTCGGCCCACAGCCCGGCTTGGCCCAGCAAGTAAGCGGCCGAGCTGATGACGGCTTGGCGCTCGTAGCCCTCGGTGATTTCGCGGTCGGCGCGCGCCGCGTGTTCGCGCACCTGCTTGACCAAGCCAGCGCTGATCTTGGGGTTCAAGACTTCCTTGGCCTGACCCAGCCTGGCCAGATCGACGCGGGCGGACAGCGCGGTCAAGCGGTCGGCGCGCGACAGCGTCGCGTCCTGCTCCAGCCGCTGCAGCGCGGTATCGAACTCGCCCACCAGCCGGGTCCGGGCGGCACCCGGTTCGGGCGTCAGCGTCGCCACGATGTCGGCCGCGCCGTTGGTCAGCACATCCATTTGCAGCCGCGATGCCGGCGCACTGACCAGCACCGCCCGCACCCGCAAGGCCAGCGCGGCGTCGGGCTTGATGCCCTTGCCTGCGTCGCTGGCGGCCAAGGCCTTCAGCCACAGCCGGGTCGTTGTGTCGGCGTCCGCTGCGGCGTTCGCTCCAGCGGACGCTCCGGCAGACGCTCCAACAGAAGCCAGCGCCAATTGCGCCAACAGGCCGGGCCGCTCGGTGGGGGCCACCAGTTGCTGCTCGTCGGTCTCCCAGGAATAAAAAGCCAGCAAGCGCCACTCATTCGCCGTCAGCTTCTGGCCCGCTTGCGCCTCGGCCAGCACGGTCTTGATCGGCCGGCCGCCGGCCATGCCGAGCTGCAAGACCTTCAGCACCTGCGGCGCATCGACCTCGCCGGGCAGACGGGTGATTTCAGCGCCGTCCGGGTTGAACAGAATCATCGTCGGGTAGCCGCGCACCTTGAAGCGCTGGCCGAGCTTTTGCGCACCGGGCCGGTCGCCGTCGATGTGCACTGCCACAAAAGCGCGTGATTGCTCGATGAAATCCTGCCGGTTGAACAGCGTCGCCTTGAGCTGGTTGCAGGGCGGGCACCATTGCGCGCCCCAATACAGCAGCAGCGGCTTCTTTTCGGTCCGGGCCTGGGCGAAGGCGCGCTCGACATCGGCGTCGGCGCTGGTGGCGGCATTCAAGCCTGCTTCTTGCCAGGCCACGCCGCTG
>JBIIVZ010000183.1:0-5368 GCA_044339175.1 Roseateles sp. | reverse complement strand
AAGCCTGCTTCTTTTTTGCTTCCCCGACCCAAGCCTGCGAGGACTGCGGTGACGAGGATGTCGGCGTAGAAGTCGCGTCGTTAGCCCAAACCCAAACCCAAACCAAGCCTGCCGGTGCGGGCAACAAGCTCGGCCTGGTCGTCGTCAGCGGCAACACGCTGACCTCCTTGCCGACCCAGATCCCCACCACGCTGGAAAGCGTCGGCGCCGCCGAGATCGAGAAATCGATCAACGCGACCGATGCCGAGGACGCGCTCAAATACCTGCCCAGCCTGCTGGTGCGCAAGCGCTATATCGGCGACTACAACCACGCGGTGCTGTCCACCCGCGCCTCGGGAACCGGCAACAGCGCCCGCTCGCTGGTCTATGCCGACGGCATTCCCCTCAGCAACCTGCTCGGCAACGGTGCGGGCTTCACCCCCCGCTGGGGCTTGGTGACGCCGGAGGAAATCGAGCGCGTGGGGGTACTGTACGGCCCGTTCTCGGCCGCCTATTCGGGCAACTCGGCCGGTGCGGTGGTCGATTACCAGACCCGCATGCCCAGCACTTTCGAGGCCCATGCCAAGGTCGGTCTCTTTCATCAGCCGTTCGAGCTCTACGGCACGCAGGCCAACTTTGGCGGCCATCAAGCCAGCGCCTCGCTGGGCGACCGGGCCGGGGCCCTCAGCTGGTGGGTCAACGTGAACCGGCTGGACAGCGAGGGCCAACCGCTGACCTTCATCACTAAGCCCATCTCCACCACGGCGGCGGCGGCCAATAGCCCGGTGCTGACCGGCGCGGTGCTGAATGCCGACAAAAGCAAGCTGCCCTGGCTGATCCTGGGTGCCGGCACGCAATATCACACGCTGCAAGACCATGCCAAGCTGAAGCTGGCCTATGACCTCAGCCCGAGCTTGCGCGCCAGCTACACGCTGGGCTGGTGGAACAACCAGGCACAAAGCCGCAGCGAGAGCTATTTGCGCGATTCGGCCGGTAATGCCTTTTTTGCCGCCGCAGCCAACAGCGGCAGGCTCTTGGCCAGCACGGTCAGCATCGACGGCAAAGCCTATGCGCTCGGCGCGAACGACTTCGGTCAGAGCCGGGAACGTCTTGAGCACCTGATGCAGGGCCTGTCGGTGAAGAGCAACACCCGCGGCGAATTCGACTTCGAGCTGGCCGCCAGCCGCTACGACTACCGCCGGGATCAAGCGCGCAGCCCGCTGGTGGCCAGGCCAGGCGCCGACTTGGGCGGTGCCGGCCGCATCACCGATCTGGCCGGCACCGGCTGGCAGACGTTGGCGGCCAAGGGCGTGTGGCGGCCGGCCGGCAAGGCGCACAGCATTGATTTCGGCCTCAGCCAGGAGAACTACCGCTGGCAGCAACGGGTCTCGGACGCAGCCGATTGGATCAACGGCGCGCCCACCGCGCTGTTCACCGCCTTCAGCGGCCGGACGCAGTTGACCAGCCTCTACGCCCAGGACGCTTGGGTGATCAGCGAGCGGCTGAAAACGGTACTGGGTGCGCGGGTCGAGGAATGGCGGGCGCAGGACGGCAGCAAGACCGCCGCCAACGGCCAGACGGTCGGCTACGCCAACCGCCAAGAGCAATTCGTCTCGCCGAAGGCGGCCGTCGGTTATGAGCTGAACAGCGATTGGGCGATCAAGCTGTCCACCGGCCGGGCCGTGCGCATGCCGACCGTGGGCGAGCTCTACCAGGGCGGCGTCAGCGCGGCCGGAGCCTATGTAGCGAGCGACCCGGTGACGCAACCGAACCTCAAACCCGAGCAGGGCTGGACCACCGAGCTGAGCGCGCTTTGGGCCATTGGGCACCAGCAACTGCGCAGCACGCTGTTCTTTGAGGACACGCGCGACGCGCTGTATTCGCAGACGGCGGTGGTGGACGGCAAAAACGTCAGCAGCACGCAAAACATCCAGCGCATCCGCACCCAGGGCGTCGAGCTGGCCTACCAAGCCACCGACCTGATCGCCCAGGGCTTGGACCTGCAAGCCAGCCTGACCTTTGCCGACTCGAAGATCCTGGAAAACGCCGGCTTCGTGACGCTGCCCGGCGACACGCTGGGCAAGCAACAGCCACGCGTGCCGAAGTGGCGCGGCACGCTGCTGGCCAGCTATGCGATCACCCCGGCGCTGTCGGCCAGCTATGGCCTGCGCTATGCCGGCGCGCAGTTCGGCACGCTCAACAACAGCGACCCGAATGGTTTCACCTACCAGGGCTTTTCCAAGTTTTTCACCACCGACCTGCGGGTCTTCTACCGCGTGAACAAGCAGTGGAGCTTGGCCGCCGGCATCGACAACCTGAACAACTACCAGTACTGGAACTTCCACCCCTATCCGCAGCGCAGCTACCACGCTGAACTGAAGTTCGACCTTTGAAGTTCGACCTTTGAACACTTTGAATTGCCTTGAAATGGACACCGTCATGTTGAAGAAAATCCTCACCACTTCCTTGTGCGCCGCCCTGGCTTCGGCCGCCTGCGCCCACGTCACGCTGGAGCAGCAAGAAGCGCCGGCCGGCAGCAACTACAAAGCGGTGCTGAAGGTCGGCCATGGCTGCGACGGGTCGGCCACCACCCGCATCAGCGTGGCGCTGCCGGCCGGCTTTCGCGGCGCCAAGCCCTATCCCAAAGCCGGCTGGCTGCTGGAGGTCAAGCGCGAAAAGCTCGGTGCATCCTATGAGAGCCATGGCCGCCAGATCAGCGACGAGGTGGTCGAGGTCAGCTGGACGGCCAGGGCCTCGGAGTTCTATTTGCAAGACGCCTGGTATGACGAGTTCATCATCCGCGGCGGCTTGCCCGCCACCGCCGGCGCACTCTGGTTCAAGGTCAGCCAGAGCTGCGTCAACGGCGAGAACTTGTGGGTGGAAATGCCGGCCAGCGGCGATTCAGCCAAGGGCTTGAAGATGCCCGCCGCCAAGTTGCTCGTGGTGGCCGCAGCACGCTGACCAAACAGCAGCGCAAACCGCAGCGCAAATACCAGGTAGTCGCGCCTAATCACTATCGATTAGCCAAGACTAATCATTAACCGGTAGCCGCTTTGGCTTATCGCGCATTTGGGCGGGCCAGGCGGATTCAAAGGCCTGGGCAAACGTGATTTAGTTGGGTGAATGCGCCTTGCCGTATGTCGGCAAACGATGCGATGGGCAGACCATGGTCGATTCTGGATCGCTGCTCTCGTGCGGCGCGCCGCCCAATTCCCTCATATCGCCAGGAAGCTCCATGCAATTATTCAAAACTCTGAGCATTGCCGGCAAGCTGCGCAGCGGCTTCGGCGTGATGCTGATTCTGCTGATCGTCCTGGCTCTTTTCGCTTATTCCCGCTTGCAGTTGGTGCAGGCCAGCTCCCATCAACTGAGCAGCAACTGGCTGCCTTCGATCGAAGCGGTAGCCGGTTTTTCGCAAAAAGCCAGTGAGTTTCGTGTCCACACCCTGTTGTCCGTCTACGCCGACGGAGCCACACAACGCACCGAGTCGATGAAAGCACGCAGCCTCAGTTTGCTGGAGACACAAGCTCAACAAGCCACCTACGTCAAACTGATCTCCAGCGCCGCAGAGCAGGCCAGCTACGAGACGTTCCAGCTGGCTTGGACCCAATATGTTTCGCTGGGCGATCGGATGCTGGACCTGGCGAGCAAGGATGATGTGCAAGGCGCGCAATTGCTGGAGCCCCAGGTCAAGGAAGCCTACTTCGCCTCACGCAAGAATCTGGATCAGCTGACGGCCATCAACCATGCGGGTGCCAACGAAGCAGCCCTGGGCAGCGATGCGGTCTACCGCTCGGCCGTGATCTGGCTGATCGGCATCAGTTTGGCGGCGGCAATGGTCGCAGTGCTGCTGACGCTGGCCATCGTGCGGGCGATCGCCCAGCCGCTGGCCAAAGCGCTGCAAGCGGCCGACCGGATCGCCGTCGGCGACCTCAGCGAACGGATTGAGTTTCATGGCCAGGACGAAGTGGCCCGCTTGCTCGAATCGATGCAGCGCATGCAGCAAAGCCTGGCCACCACCGTGCACAACGTGCGCAGCGGTGCCGAATCGGTGGCGACGGCCAGCGCCGAAATTGCGCAGGGCAATTCCGACCTATCCTCGCGCACCGAGCAGCAGGCCTCATCGCTGGAGCAAACCTCGGCCACGATGGAGCAATTGAACGCCACCGTGCGCCAGAACGCCGACAACGCCGCGCAGGCCAACCAGTTGGCGCAGTCGGCCACCCAAGTGGCACGCGACGGCGGCACGGTGGTGGGCGAAGTGGTGCAAACGATGCGCGGCATCGAGACCAGCTCCAAGCGCATCGCCGACATCATCAACGTGATCGACGGCATTGCCTTCCAGACCAATATCTTGGCGCTGAATGCGGCGGTGGAAGCGGCCCGAGCCGGCGAGCAGGGGCGCGGCTTTGCGGTAGTGGCCAGCGAGGTGCGCAGCTTGGCGCAACGCAGCGCCGAAGCGGCCAAGGAGATCAAGAGCCTGATCAACGACTCGGTCGAGCGGGTGCAAAGCGGCACGCTGCTGGTGGACCGGGCCGGGCAGACGATAGACAACATCGTCACCTCGGTGCAAAAGCTGGCCGACATCGTGGGCGAGATCAGCAGCGCCAGCCGTGAACAGAGCTCAGGCATCAGCCAAGTCGGCGAGGCCGTCACCCAACTCGATCACGCGACCCAGCAAAACGCCGCGCTGGTGGAAGAAAGCGCCGCCGCCAGCGAAAGCCTGCGCAGCCAGGCCCAGCAATTGGTGGGTGCGGTGGCTGGCTTCAAGCTCGATGGGCAGTCGCATGCGCCGACGCAAGTGCAGCGATCAACCGCAGCGCATCCCAGCAGCACAGCCCTGCGCCGGCAGCCGTTCCAGCCCAAGCCAGCCACCAAGCCGCCCGCAAGCAAAGCCAGCAACCGAGCCGCAGACGACGACTGGGCTTCGTTTTAAACGGCTTGGCTGGAGTGGCCGGCTGCTGAGTCGGCCAGCAAGCTCTCCAGGCAATGCTCGCGCAGGCCGTAAAAGCGCTTGATCTCAGCGATCTGCGCCAGCAACTCGGGCCGGCGCGCGGCATGTGCTGCGGCGGCATCGCCCCGGCGCTTGACGGCCAGGATCATCTTGTTCTTGCTGGTGTGCTCCAGCGCCACAAACTCGAACACCTGCGTTTCATAGCCCTGCGCCTCCAGCAACAGCGCGCGCAGCGAATCGGTCACCATTTCCGCTTCCTGACCCAAGTGAATGCCGTGTTGCAACATCGGCCGCAGCAGCGTCGGCAGCTGCATCTGAGGGCGGATCTGCTTGTGGCAGCAGGGCGAGCACATGATGACGGACGCCCCGGCGCGCAAGCCGAAGTCGATGGCGTAATCGGTGGCGATGTCGCAGGCGTGCAGGGCAATCATCACG
>JBIIVZ010000182.1:0-5429 GCA_044339175.1 Roseateles sp. | reverse complement strand
GTTGCGATGCGCACCGCGACATCACCAACCTAACCCGCAAGATCTCTTGCACCCACCGTCACTGCGCAAACGCCTTGCGCGGCCGACCCAGGAAACTCAATGTCCAAAACAGAAACCGCATCCTTCGCCCCCGACTCGTTCGCGGCCATGTTCGAGGAATCGCTGCAGCGCTCGGATTTGCGCGCCGGCGAGGTCATCTCGGCTGAAGTGGTGCGTGTTGAACACAGCTTTGTGGTTGTGAACGCTGGCCTCAAGTCTGAAGCCTACGTGCCTATCGAAGAATTCAAGAACGACCAGGGCGAGCTGGAAGTTCAAATCGGCGACTTCGTCTCCGTCGCCATCGACGCGATCGAAAACGGCTACGGCGACACCATCCTGTCGCGCGACAAGGCCAAGCGCCTGGCGTCGTGGTTGTCGTTGGAAGTGGCGCTGGAATCGGGCGACTTCGTCACCGGCACCGTGTCGGGCAAGGTCAAGGGCGGCCTGACCGTTCTGGTCAACGGCATCCGCGCCTTCCTGCCGGGCTCTTTGCTGGACACACGTCCGGTCAAGGACATGAGCCCGTACGAAGGCAAGACGATGGAGTTCAAGGTCATCAAGCTGGACCGCAAGCGCAACAACGTCGTGTTGTCACGCCGCGCAGTCGTGGAAGCTTCGATGGGCGAAGAGCGCGCCAAGCTGCTGGAAACGCTGGCCGAAGGTGCCATCGTTCAGGGCGTGGTCAAGAACATCACCGAATACGGTGCCTTCGTGGACCTGGGCGGTATCGACGGCCTGCTGCACATCACCGACATGGCATGGCGTCGTGTGCGTCACCCGTCGGAAGTGGTCACTGTCGGTCAAGAACTGACTGCAAAGATCCTCAAGTTCGATGCTGAAAAGAACCGCGTTTCACTGGGTCTGAAGCAGTTGGGCGACGACCCGTGGTTCGGCGTTGCACGCCGTTACCCGACCAGCACGCGCCTGTTCGGCAAGATCACCAACATCGCTGATTACGGCGCATTCGTTGAAATCGAGCCGGGCATCGAAGGTCTGGTCCACGTGTCCGAAATGGACTGGACGAACAAGAACATTGCACCTTCGAAGCTGGTCACCCTGGGTGACGAAGTCGAAGTCATGGTCCTGGAAATCGACGAAGACAAGCGTCGCATCTCCTTGGGCATGAAGCAGTGCAAGGCCAATCCTTGGGAAGATTTCGCCGAGAACGTCAAGCGCGGTGACCGCGTCAAGGGACCCGTCAAGTCGATCACCGACTTCGGCGTGTTCGTTGGCTTGGCTCAAGGCATCGACGGTCTGGTGCATTTGTCCGACCTGTCCTGGACAGAAACCGGCGAAGCTGCAGTGCGCAACTTCAAGAAGGGCCAAGAAGTTGAAGCCCTGGTCTTGGCTGTTGACGTCGAGCGCGAGCGCATCTCCCTGGGCATCAAGCAGCTGGACAGCGACCCGTTCACGACCTACACCACGATCAATGATCGCGGCATGATCGTCACCGGCAAGGTCAAGACAGTTGATGCACGCGGTGCAGAGATCGACTTGGCTGATGAAGTCACCGGCTACCTGCGCGCATCGGAAATCTCCCGCGACCGCGTGGAAGATGCTCGCACCATGCTGAAGGAAGGCGACGAAGTCTCCACCTTGATCGTCAGCATCGACCGCAAGACACGCAACATCCAGTTGTCGATCAAGGCCAAGGACAACGCTGACAATCAAGAAGCGATGCAGCGCCTGTCGGCCACCAGCGAGCGTGAAAACGCTGGCACCACCAGCCTGGGCGCTTTGTTGCGTGCCAAGCTGGACAATCAGAACAACTAATCAGTTGTCCTGAGCGGCGAGCGGGTTTTAAACTCGCTCGCTGCTTGAATCCAATGCGGGCTCGCCAGCTTTTTGGCGAGCCTTCTTTTTTTGCCGAACTTTCGCAAACGCTGAATCGACATGACCCGATCTGACCTCGTAGCGCTGCTGGCCGAACGCTTTGGCCAACTGACTCAGCGCGACTCCGAGTTCGCCGTCAAAACGATCCTGGACGCCATGTCCGATGCGCTGGCGCGTGGCCACCGCATCGAAATTCGCGGCTTCGGCAGTTTTCAGGTGAACCACCGCCCGCCCCGCACCGGCCGCAATCCGCGCAGCGGCGCACAGGTCATGATCCCTGAAAAGTTGGTGCCCCATTTCAAACCGGGCAAGGCCTTGCGCGAAGCCGTTGACGCCAACGCCTCGCTCGCACCCGATTTGCCACAACCTGAGATCTGAGTCGAGTCGACTCACCTTGGCTGCCCCTTAGAATCCGGCTCCTATGCGCATCCTCGTCTGGCTCTTTCGGGCTTTCATCTTTTTTTCCCTCTTCGCCTTCGCGCTGAACAACAGCCACGATAGCGTCGTGCACTGGTTTTTCGGCCAAGAATGGCGTGCCCCGCTGGTCATCATCGTGCTGCTGGCGTTCGGCCTGGGCTGTGCGTTCGGCGTGTTGGCGATGGTGCCGGCTTGGTGGAAGCACCGGCGGGTGGCCAAACGCGCCGAGCCCGCTGCTGACGCCCCTGCCACGCCCGAGCCGTTGACGCCTCCGGCCATCCACGATGGACTTTGACCTGCGTTGGTTGCTTTTTGCGCTGCCCGCCACCTTTGCCATCGGCTGGCTGGCCTCCAAACTGGACACCCGGCAATGGAAGCGTGAACAACGCGATGCACCCAAGGCCTACTTCAAAGGCTTGAACCTCTTGCTCAATGAGCAGCAAGACAAAGCCATCGACGCCTTCATCGAAGCGGTGCAAAACGACCCGGACACCTCGGAGTTGCACTTTGCGCTGGGCAATCTGTTCCGCCGCCGGGGCGAATACGAACGGGCCGTGCGCGTGCACGAGCATCTGCTGCAGCGCGGCGACCTACCGCGCTCCGAGCGCGAGCGGGCGCAAGCCGCGCTGGCGCAGGACTTTTTCAAAGCGGGCCTGTTCGACCGGGCCGAAACTGCCTACGCCGCGCTGCGCGGCACGCCGTATGAAAACGACGCCGAACTGGCCCTGCTGTCGCTGTTCGAGCGCTCACGCGATTGGCGCAGCGCGGCCGACGTCGCGCGCCGTCTGGAGTTGACCGGCACCGCCTCCTTCGCCACCCGCATTGCGCATTACCTGTGCGAGTTGGCGCTTGAAGCGCAAGTGCGCAACCAAGACGACGAGGCGCAGCAATTGCTGGCCGAAGCGCGCTCGGTGGCCCCGCAAGGCGCGCGCGCCCATGTGCTGGCCGGGCAGTTGCTGGCACGGCGCTTGCAGCCCGAGCAGGCGATGGCGGCTTATGCCGAACTACTGGCGCTGAACCCGGAAGCCTTCAATCTGGTCGCGCTGGACTATGCCGAAGCGGCCATCAACGCCCGCTGCCCCGAGGCCGCGCTGCAAACGCTGACCGCGCAATATCAGCGCGTGCCCGGCATGCATTTGCTACACGCCATTGCAAAGCTGGAGCCCGAAACTGCGCTGCAACGCCAACGACTGAGCCGCCACCTGCGCGAACAAGCCGGTTTATCGGCCGCCCGCGACCTGCTGCAATTGAGCGGTTCCCAGCTCAACGAAGAAGAAGCGCCGCTGGTGTTGACCGCCATCGACCGTGCCGCCCGCCCGCTGCAACGCTACCGCTGCGCCGCCTGCGGCTTCGAGGCCCAGCATTACTTCTGGCAATGCCCCGGTTGCCTGAACTGGGACACCTACCCGCCCCGACATGTTGAAGAGCTGTAATTGATGATCTCGCCTGCTGACCCGAAAGCCGCTGACGACCGAGTCATCCTCTGCATGAAATGGGGGGTCAAGTACGGCCCCGAATATGTCAACCGCTTGTACGCGATGGTGGCCAGGCATCTGCGCGGCCCGTTCCGTTTTGTCTGCCTGACCGACCGTGTGGAGGGCATCCGTGCGGAAGTGCAATGCCTGCCGATCCCGGAGCTGACTCTGGACAATGGCGAGCCCGAGCGCGGCTGGAAGAAGCTGACCACGTTTGAGGCCGACCTTCACGGCCTGCGCGGCACCGCGCTGTTTCTGGATCTGGATGTGGTGATCACCGCCGACATCACGCCGTTCTTCGAAGTGCCGGGCGAGTTCTTGATCATCCACGACTGGAAACGCCGCTGGCGCGTCACCGGCAACTCGTCCGTCTACCGCTTCCAGTTGGGCGCTCACGCCGATGTGCTGGCGCAATTCCGTGCCAACCAGGTGCAAGCCAAAGCCGACTTCCGCAACGAGCAAGCCTATCTGTCCGATGTGCTGCACCGCCAAGGCAAGTTGAGCTATTGGGACGACAGCTGGTGCGCCAGCTACAAATACCACTGCATCCCCGCTTGGCCGACCAGCTACTGGCGCAACCCCATCATCCCGACCGGTGCCCGCATCATCATCTTCCACGGCGTGATGAACCCGCCCGACGCGCTGGCTGGCCGCAATATGGGCAATTGGCGGCATGCCCGCCCGGCAGCGTGGATTGCCGACTATTGGTGCGAATGAAGCAGTTGCCATCGCTGAGGATTGACGCATGAGCTGGCCGCTGCTGACCACTCTGTTGCTGATCTTGCTGGCCATGGCGGGCGTCTTGCTGGCCTGGGAGGTGCTGCAGATCTTGCGGGCCAAAGCACCGCGTCAAGTGGCCACCGTGCGGGTTGCAGCAGCGCAAATTGCCGGGTCCCACACCGCTCCGATTCCAAAAATCATCTGGTCCTACTGGCATCAGGTGCCTGTACCCGAGTTTGTTGCGCTGTGCCAAGCCAACTGGACCCGCTTTGCACCCGACCACGAGGTGCGCATGCTCAGCCGCGACAGCATTCAGACTTGGCTGGCCAGCGCCGAGCTGAACAGCCAATTCGACGCGCTGCCGCCCTACCGCCAAGCCGATTGGCTGCGCTTGCAATTGCTGGCTCAGCATGGCGGGCTGTGGATAGACGCATCCACCATCCTGACCCAAAGCCTGGCCTGGGTTCATCAGCAGCAGCAAGCGCAGCAGGTCGAGTACATCGGCTTTTATATCGACCGCTTCACCCAGAAGCCCGAACAACCGATCGTCGAGAACTGGTTCATGGCGGCTGTACCCGGCAGCGTCTTCGTGACCGACTTGGCGTGCGAGTTCAACCACGCGCTGCAGTTGGGCGAGACGCCTTATCTGGCCGAGCTGCAAGCGCAAGGCCTGCTGGAGCAAGTCAGCCAAGGCCTGGGGCCCAAAGACCGGCAGTACCTGATCATGCATGTGGCTGCGGCCGTCGTGCTGGACAGGGCACCGGCCCGCTACCGGCTGTTCCTGAGCCGGGCAGAGGACACGGCGTTTGCCTTCCACACGGCACTGCGCTGGCGCAAACGCCATTTGTTCGCACGTTTGGGCTTGACGCCCTGCCCCCGGCATCTGCCGATGCTGATCAAGTTGCGCGGCGGTGACCGGCGCGTGGTTGAGCAGGGCCTGGCGCG
>JBIIVZ010000009.1:0-18202 GCA_044339175.1 Roseateles sp. | reverse complement strand
CCTTGGCTTGTTCACGGTAGACCAACAAAGGCTTGGCCCCGTCATCAATCGTGTGTTCGTCCAGCACCACTTTAGCCACGCCTTCCAGGGCGGGCAACTCGAACATGGTGTCGATCAAGGACAGCTCCATGATCGAGCGCAAGCCGCGCGCACCTGTCTTGCGTGCCAGCGCCTTGCGCGCGATAGCCATCAAAGCCGACGGACGGATCTCCAATTCAACACCGTCCATCGCGAACAGCTGCTGGTATTGCTTGAGCAAGGCGTTCTTTGGCTCGGTCAGAATTTGCACCAAGGCATCCTCACTCAGCTCGCCCAGCGTGGCGACAACGGGCAGGCGGCCGACCAACTCAGGAATCAAGCCGAACTTGATGATGTCTTCAGGCAGCACCTCGCGGAAGATTTCGGAAACCCGCTTTTCGCTCTTACCTTTGACCGTTGCACCGAAACCGATACCGGACTTTTCAGAGCGGTTCTGAATGACTTTTTCAAGTCCGTCGAACGCGCCGCCGCAAATGAAGAGGATGTTGGTCGTATCGATTTGCAGAAAATCCTGATTCGGATGCTTGCGGCCGCCCTGAGGTGGAACTGAAGCCATCGTGCCTTCGACCAGTTTCAGCAAGGCCTGCTGCACGCCTTCGCCCGACACATCGCGGGTGATGGACGGGTTGTCGGACTTGCGTGAAATCTTGTCGATTTCATCGATGTAGACGATGCCGCGCTGGGCCCGCTCCACATCGTAATTACAGTTCTGCAGCAGCTTCTGAATGATGTTTTCGACGTCCTCACCCACATAACCAGCTTCGGTCAAGGTGGTGGCATCGGCGATCACGAAGGGCACGTTGAGCAAGCGCGCCAGGGTCTGCGCCAGCAAGGTCTTGCCCGAGCCGGTCGGACCAATCAAGAGGATATTGCTCTTCGACAGCTCGACCGAATCCTTGGCACCCGCCATGTGGCGCAAGCGCTTGTAATGGTTGTACACCGCCACGGCCAGCGTGCGTTTGGCCACGTCTTGGCCAATCACATATTGATCGAGGCTGGATTTGATCTCGCTTGGGACAGGAAGATCGGACTTGCCGGCGCGTGCCTGAGCAGCGTCTGCCGGTACTTCGTCGCGCACGATGTCATTGCAAAGCTCGATGCACTCATCGCAAATGAACACCGACGGACCCGCAATCAGCTTCTTTACCTCGTGCTGGCTTTTGCCGCAAAAGGAGCAATAAAGAACTTTTTCGCTGGAGTTGCCTTTTTTCTCGGCCATGGATCTGCTTGTCGGTTCAGGCGTTAGTGCCTGCAGTGATGATAGTTCAAACGCATACGGGGGCCTTTGGTCGAAAAGGCCCCCGTTCCGCCATTAGTTGGGCGTCCGAAGGAGAGTTGTGGGCGTTCGTCGCGCAATCCGACTTACGGTCGCTTCTCGAGCACCTGGTCGATCAAGCCGTAGGTTTGCGCTTCAGAAGCCGACATGTAGTAGTCGCGCTCCGTGTCGCTCTGGATTTTTTCCAGACTCTGCCCGGTACGCTCAGCCAAGATGCGATTCAATTGCTCGCGCGTCTTGAGGATCTCGCGTGCGCTGATCTCGATATCTGTGGCTTGCCCCTGGGCACCGCCTGAGGGCTGGTGAATCATGATTTTGGAGTTGGGCAAGGAGAAGCGCTTGCCTTTGGCACCAGCGGCCATCAGGAAGGCACCCATGCTGGCAGCCATGCCCAAACAAAGTGTCGACACCTCGGGCTTGATGAACTGCATCGTGTCGTAGATCGACATACCGGCCGAAACGCTACCGCCTGGCGAGTTGATGTAGAGCGAGATTTCCTTGTCAGGATTTTCGCTCTCCAAGAACAACAACTGAGCCACCACCAAATTGGCGACGCCGTCATTGACCGGCCCGACCAGAAAAATGATCCGCTCGCGCAGCAAGCGGCTGTAGATGTCATACGCGCGCTCACCACGGCCTGACTGCTCAATCACGATGGGAACCATGCCCAGATTGTTAATTTCCAGCGCGCTCATGAAGAATCCTCGGAAAAACGGTTGTGAAAATTTCAGTTACCGCCCGGATATGGGGGCTGATATTGCAGCGTCAAGGCGCTTGCCCTGAAATGACAAAGGCGCCGACCCTGCGGGACGGCGCCTTTTGATCAAAGCGTACTTTGGATCAGTTGGCGGTAGCCATCAACTCATCAAAGGCCAAGGCCTTGTCGCTGACCTTGGCTTTAGCCAGAACAAAGTCGGTGACGTTGTTCTCGATCACGACAGCTTCAACTTCGGCCAAGCGAGCGCGGTCGCTGAGGTACCAACGCACCACTTCAGACGGCTTCTCGTAACTTTGTGCCAGCTCTTCAATATGCGCTTGCAACTGCTCAGGCTTGGCTTGCAGGTTGTTAGCACGAACCAACTCAGCCACCACCAAGCCCAGACGCACGCGGCGCTCGGCTTGCGGCTGGAAGATGCCTTCGGGGATCGGAGCCTTGTCAGCATCCTTCACGCCACGCTTCTTCAGGTCTTCACGAGCGGCAGCAATCATCCGCTCGGACTCGCTGGCCACCAGCGCGTTCGGCACATCCAGCTCGGCAGCGGCAACCAAGGCGTCCATCACAGCACCCTTGTTGCGGGCCAAGACGCGGAACTTGACTTCACGCTCGAGGTTTTTCTTGATGTCGGCCCGCAGCGACTCGACCGAAGCCTCGGCAATACCCAACGACTTGGCAAAAGCCTCATTCACTTCAGGCAGGTGCTGCGCTTCGATTTTCTTGACCGTGACGAGGAAGTCGGCTTCTTTGCCGGCCACATCCTTGCCGTGGTAGTCCTCGGGGAAGGCCAAGGGGAAGGTCTTTGACTCGCCAGCCTTCATGCCGCGCACAGCCTTCTCGAACGCTTCGAGCATCTGCCCTTCACCGATCAGAAACTGAAAACCGTCGGCCTTGCCGCCCTGGAACGGCTCACCGTCCAGCTTGCCTTCGAAGTCGATCGTCACGCGATCGCTTTCGGCGGCCACTTCGGCCGCGCCGCGCTGGGCGAAGCTGCGACGCTGCTTGCGCAGGATGTCAACGGTCTTGTCGATTGCTTCGTCGGTCACGTCGCTGGCGACGCGTTCGACGTCGGCGGCGGACAGATCGCCGATCTTGACTTCGGGGTAGACCTCAAAGGTCGCATCGAAATCCATTTGACCTGCGGGCGACTCTTCCTTCTGCTCGATCTTCGGAACACCGGCGACGCGCAACTGCGCTTCGTTGGCGGCATTCGAGAAGGCCTCGTTCAGCTTGTCGTTCATGACGTCGTACTGAACCGAGTAGCCATAGCGCTGTGACACCACGCTCATTGGCACCTTGCCGGGGCGGAAGCCATCGGCCTTCGTGGTGCGGGCCAGCTTTTTCAGACGGGTTTCGACTTCGCTGCTGATGTCAGCGGCGGTCAATGTGAGCGTGATGCGACGCTCGAGCTTTTCAAGGGTTTCGACGGTGACGGCCATAGTTGACTCAATACAAAGTTATTTGGTGCGCGGGGCCGGACTCGAACCGGCACGCCGGTGAAGGCGTCAGGACCTAAACCTGGTGCGTCTACCAATTTCGCCACCCGCGCTAAGTGGTATCAGCCCTGTCCGACTGGATTTTTTCAAAATCCGGAACGGACAAGCCTGTGGCAATTCGGCAAAACCATGGATTGTAGCGACTTGATGGACGAAAAATTGAGCCCAAGGAAAACCCCGAGACGTTCTTGCTCACCCAGCCGACCTTCAGCCGCCACGAAAATTCAAAATCGCGACTCCGATTCCGGGCGCTTGACCCTGAACCAGGCGGCATACATGGCCGGCAGCGCCAGCAAGGTCAGCGCGGTGGCCACAATCAATCCGCCCATGATGGCGACCGCCATCGGCCCCCAGAACACGCTGCGTGACAGCGGCACCATGGCCAGCACAGCGGCCGCAGCCGTCAGCACGATCGGGCGAAAGCGGCGCACCGCGGATTCCACGATGGCCTGCCAATCCGGCACGCCACGGGCTCGGTCTTGCTCGATCTGGTCGATCAGGATCACCGAGTTGCGCATGATCATGCCCATCAAGGCCACCACTCCGAGCAGGGCCACAAAACCAAACGGTTTGTTGAAGATCAGCAGCGCGGCCGCCACCCCGGCGATGCCCAGAGGTCCGGTTAAAAACACCAGCATCGAGCGTGAAAAGCTCTGCAACTGCAACATCAGCAGCGTAAAGGTGATGAAGAGCATGACCGGCACGCCCGCCGCAATCGAGCCCTGGCCTTTGCTGCTCTCCTCCACCGCGCCGGCCACCGACAAGGTGTAACCCGCCGGCATGCGGGCCTGCAGCTCTTGCAGCTTGGGCCAGACCTGCGCGCTGACGGTCGCACCTTGCAAGCCTTCGGCCACATCGCCCTGCACGGTGACCGCATAACTGCGCCCTTCGCGCCACAGCACGCCGGGCTCCCAATCGAAGCTGACCTTGGCGATCTGGGTCAGCGGCACCGAGCGGCCGTTGGCTGTCGGCACATAAGCATTGGCGATGTCGGTGATGGCCTTGCGCTCATCCAGCGGTTGGCGCAGCACGATGTCGATCAACTTGTCGCCCTCGCGGTACTGGCCGATATTGCTGCCCGACAGCAGCGTGCGGGCGGACTGCGCCAAGCTCTGGCTCGTCACACCCAGGGCTCTGGCCTTGTCTTGGTCAACGTCCAGCCTGAGCACCTTGATCTGCTCGTTCCAGTTGTCGTTGACGCCGCGCATATTCGGGTTGGAGCGCAATATTTCTTTCGCTTGATCGCCCCAGCGACGCACTTCGGCCGCGCTTTCACCAGCCACCCGAAACTGCACCGGGAAGGCCACCGGTGGCCCGTTGGGCAGCAATTTGACACGGGTGCGCGCTTCCGGAAACTCACTGGCCAACAACGCGGGCAGGCGCTTGCGCAAGGCCTCGCGCTCGTCCAGATTCTTTGGAAGCACGATCGTCTGGCTGAAGTTGGACTGCGGGAAGGTCTGATCCATTGGCAAGTAGAAGCGCGGCACGCCGCCGCCTACCCAGCTCGTCACCATGGTCACGCCGCTCTCCTGCCGCATGCGCTGCTCGAAACGCTGGTTCAAGGCCAGGCTTTGCTGGATCGTGGCACCCTCCGGCAACGACAGGTCGACCAGAATCTCCGGCCGGCTTGAATCCGGGAAGAACTGCTGCTGTACCCGGCCCATGCCGACCAAACCCAGCGCAAAAATCAACACCGTCAGACCAATCGTCTTCCAGCGGTTTTCAACGCACCAGCGCACCAGCGTGCGGAAGCGGTTGTAGAACGGTGTATCGAACAATTCATGCGCCTGACCCGCGTTGGCGACATGGGTGCGCAGCAAAAGCGACCCCAGATAGGGCACAAAAAACACCGACACCACCCATGAAATCATCAGCGCCGCAGCGGTGACGGCAAAGATCGCAAAGGTGTACTCACCGGTCACCGACTTGGCCAAGCCAATCGGTAGAAAGCCCGCGGCCGTGATCAAGGTGCCGGTCAACATCGGCATGGCCGTCGCGTCGTAAGCGAAGGTGGCGGCGGTCATCTTGTCATAGCCCTCCTCCAGCTTGCGCACCATCATTTCGACCGCAATGATGGCGTCATCGACCAACAAGCCCAGCGCAATGATCAGCGAGCCGAGCGAAATCTTGTGCAGCCCCACCCCCCAATAAAACATCGCGACAAAGGTGATCGACAGCACCAGCGGAATGGTGATGGCCACCACCAGACCCGGCCAGACGTCGAGTCGCAACGGTTTGGTGTGCAAGCCCAGCGCGATAAAGCTGACCGCCATCACGATCACCACCGCCTCGATCAGCACCTGCACGAACTCACTCACCGAGCGAGTCACCGCTTGGGGCTGATCCTGGATTTGCGACAGTTCAATGCCTGCCGGCAGACTCAGGCGAATATGCGTGGCTGCTTTTTGCAAGGCTTTGCCCATCGCCACGATGTCGCCGCCCTTGGACATCGAGACACCCAGCGCAATCACATCCCGCCCCTGGTGGCGCACCATCACCGTCGGGGGATCGACATAGTCACGGCGGATTTCGGCGATATCGGAGAGCCGCAAAGTGCTGGCCAAGCCGGTGGCCGGATTGACCGCCCGAATCGAAAAATCCTTCAGCGCCTGCACCGAGTCGAACTGACCCTGCACTCGCACTTGCAGATTGCCGCTGCCCGCGTCCAGCACGCCGGCTCCTTCGACGGCGTTTTGAGCGCCCAGCTGATTGATCACCTGGCTGAAATCCAGCCCCAGGTTGGCCAAGCGCTTTTGCGAAATCTCGATGAAGAGCTTTTCAGCCTGCGCGCCAAACAGCTGGACCTTGGAGACATCGGCGACCTTGAGCAATTCGGAGCGCACCCGTTCGCTGTGTTCGCGCAGCTCTTCGCGGCTGAAGCCATCGGCAGAAACCGCAAAGATCGAACCGTAAACGTCACCAAAATCGTCGTTGAAAAACGGGCCTTGCACGCCCGACGGCAAGGTGGTTTTGATGTCGCCGACCTTCTTGCGCACTTGGTACCAGACGTCGCTGACGTCCTTGGCCGGCGTGCTGTCCTTGACCTGGAACAGCGTGAACGACTCGCCCGGCTTGGTGTAGCTGCGCACCTTGTCGGCATAGGGCACCTCCTGCAACGTCCTTTCGATTTTGTCGGTGACCTGTTCCGCCACTTGCTGCGCCGTGGCACCGGGCCAGAAGGCCTGCACCACCATCAAGCGGAAGGTGAACGGCGGGTCTTCGTCCTGGCCCAGCTGGAAATAGGCGGCACAGCCCATCACCATCAAAACAACCATCAAATAGCGGGTCAGGGCCGGATGCTCAAGCGCCCAGCGCGAAACATTGAAGCGGCTGCCGGTTTGCAGCTTGACGTCTTTGGGAGGTTTCACCGATTGGCTGCTCATGATCGTGTTCGTCCTAGCGCGATGCGGCGGGTGCAGCGGGTGCAGCCGGCGCTGCCGAGACCGGCTGATAACGTCTGACCTTCTGACCCGGAGTCAGCACATGGACGCCGGCCACCACCACCTCCAAACCAGGACTCAAGCCGGCCGCGATCACCGCCTGATTGCCATCGGCACCGCCAATCACCACCGGCTGCAGCTTGACCGTCATGCTGGCCACGTCGAGCACCCAGACCGACGCTTGCCCCTGTTGCTGCAACACCGCAGCCAGCGGCAGCTTGATGACTTCGGTCTGGCGCGGCAACGCCAGCAGCACGGTGGCGGTCTGCCCCAACTTGGCATCGATGAGGCCGACATCGGCCTTGACCAGAAAGGTGCGCGTCACCGGATCGGCAGCCGCCGCGATCTCGCGCAACATCACCTCGCGCGGCGCTCGCGTCGGCGCATCGCTCCACAACCTCATCTTCATCGCACCCGGTTGGCTGGCCACAGCCCGCAAACGGCTGACTTGATCCTCAGGCACCGAAAACACCACATCGCGCGGCCCGTCATTGGCCACCCGCAACACGGTTGAACCGGCGGCCAACACCATGCCAGGCTCCGCTTCAACGCCGGTCACCACGCCGGCTACCTCGGCTTTCAACAGGGCATAGCTGGTTTGATTGCCCTGGGCGTCGGCTTGCGCCCGGCTTTGATCCAACTGCGCTTGCGCGGACTTGAACGCACTGTCGCGCCGCTCCAACTCCGCCGCGCTGATAAAGCCCTGGTCGCGCAGGTCGATGTAGCGTTTGAAGTCAGCACCCGACTGGTCACGATTGGTACGCGCCGCCGACAAACCGGCCCTTGCGGCCTCCTGCGCCAGCAGCAAATCCTGCATATCAAGCTGGGCCAGCAACTGACCCGGCTTGATCGCATCACCCAAATTGACCTGGCGCGCCAGCAACTTGCCGCCCACGCGGAAGGCCAGGCGTGACTCGACACGAGGTCGGATCTCAGCGGCGAATTCGTGCGTCACCCCGGCGGTGTCGGCCACCAGCACCTGGGTGCGCACGGCGCGCTCGGGCTCGGGCACATCGGCCGGCTTGCTGCAAGCGGTCAGCAGGCCTAAGCCCAGGCAAATTGCCAGCGTCAGGCCGTTAAAAAGGGGGTGGGACATGAACTACCTCGAAGATATTTAGAGCGAATGGCGCGGGCTCGGATCCCACTTTCAAGCGGCTTGAGCTTCCCAGTTCAGCCATTACTGACCGGTGGGTCAGTAATGTATTCAAGGCCCATCAAGGTGTCAAACCACGCACACGGTTCCACACATCAACCCGGGCCAGACTCTCGCCCCCGTGATTGGACCCACAATCGCCGCGGTGAGCATAGAACATTACGAAAATTTCCCCGTCGCCTCCTGGTTGTGCCCGCCCAAGTTGCGCCCGGCTGTGGTGGCGATCTATCACTTTGCCCGCACGGCCGACGACTTGGCCGACGAAGGTGAGGTGTCGCCCGCCCAGCGCAGCGCCGATTTACAGGCCTATCGCCAAGATTTGCAGCGCATCGTTGATGGCCAAGCGCCGTCACTGCGCTGGGCCGCCGCGGTCTTTGATCCGTTGGCCCGCTGCTTGAATCAATATCGGCTGCCACCTGCATTGCTGAATGACTTGCTGGATGCGTTCGAGCAGGATTTATTCAAAGGCGACTACACCGATCGGCCTGAACTACTCGACTATTGCCGCCGCTCCGCCAATCCGGTCGGGCGCTTGCTCCTGCATTTGTACGGCGTACAGGACGAACTGGCGCTACGCCGCTCGGACGCGATCTGCAGCAGCCTGCAATTGATCAATTTCTGGCAAGACTTCAGCCGCGACGGGCCGCGCGGCCGCGTCTATGCGCCGCGCAGC
Organism: Roseateles sp.; assembly: GCA_044339175.1. Taxonomy (GTDB): domain Bacteria; phylum Pseudomonadota; class Gammaproteobacteria; order Burkholderiales; family Burkholderiaceae_C; genus Paucibacter_A. Next base: position 9,410 of record JBIIVZ010000009.1, on the reverse strand, counting down.
GATCTGACACGCCACGGCCTCAACACAGCCGAGTTGCTGGCCTGCAGTGACAGCCCCGCCGCCCGCGCCTTGATCGCCGACTTGTGCGCCTGGGCCGAGCAATTGATGCAAGAAGGGGCACCGCTGGTCCATCAACTGCCGGGCCGGGCCGGCTGGGAGTTGCGCCTGGTGGTACAAGGCGGCCTGCGGATCCTGGAGAAAATCAGGGCCATGCACTGCGCCAGCCTGCTGCAGCGCCCTGCCCTCACCGCCCTCGACGCGCCGCTGTTGCTGTGGCGCGCCTTGCGCATGCGCCAACCGAACAAACCAAAGGAAATTTTGTGAGTCCCGAGCAATATGTGCAGGACAAAGCGGCCAAAAGCGGCTCCAGCTTTTATTACGCCTTTTTGTTCCTGCCGCCGCAGCGCCGCGCGGCCATCACCGCCTTCTACGCTTTTTGCCGTGAGGTGGATGACGTGGTCGATGAAACCCTGGACCCCGGGCTGGCAGCGACCAAACTGGCTTGGTGGCGCAAGGAGGCCGCCAGCGCTTTTGCCGGCTCGCCCCAACATCCGGTGATGCGTGCCCTGCTGCCCCATACCGCTGCTTTCGATATTCGGCTGGAGCATCTGAATGCGGTCATCGACGGCTGCCAGATGGACCTGGATCAAACCCGCTACTTGGATTACCCGGCCCTGCAGCGCTATTGCCACTTGGTGGCGGGCGTGGTGGGGGAGGTGGCCTCGAGTATTTTTGGCCGCAGCCAAGCGCAAACCGTCGCCTATGCCCACAAACTGGGTCTGGCCATGCAGCTGACCAACATCATCCGCGATGTCGGCGATGACGCTCGCCGTGGCCGTATTTACCTGCCGATCTCGGAGCTGCAGCAGTTCGAGGTGAAGGCACATGAGTTGCTGCAGCGCCAAAGCCCCTGGGGCTACAGCGAGCGTTTCGACGCCCTGATGCAGTTTCAGGCCCAGCGGGCGCACCAGCTCTACGACGAGGCGTTGGCACTGCTGCCTGCGGCTGACCGCAAGGCGCAAAAGCCAGGGCTGATGATGGCCAATATCTACCGAGCGCTATTGCGCGAAATCGAGGCCGAGAAATTTCAGGTGTTGCAGCAGCGGATTTCACTGACGCCGGTGCGCAAACTCTGGATCGCCATGCGCACCAATTGGTTCGACCGTTGAAGGTGCGGCGCGTGGCGGTGATCGGCGGCGGCTGGGCCGGCTTGGCTGCGGCCGTCGAGGCCTGCCAACGCGGCCACCAAGTCAGCCTGTTCGAAATGGCACCACATTTGGGTGGCCGGGCGCGCAGCTTGCCGGTGCAACCGGATGGCGGCCCGGCGCTCGACAACGGTCAGCATATTTTGATCGGTGCCTACACCGAAAGTCTGCAGCTGATGGCCGTGCTGGGGGTCAATCCTGAGCAGGCGCTGTTGCGACTGCCGCTGCGGCTGCGCTACCCGCGCCGCGAAGGGTTGAGGCTGCGGCCTGGCCGGCCACTATTCAGCTTTGCACGCGGTGTCTTGCAACATAGTGGCTGGCCGCTGTCGGCCCGGATGAAGCTATTGGGCACTGCGGGCCGCTGGCTGCTGCAGCGCTTCAATTGCGCGCCCGAACTCAGCGTGGCCCAGCTTTGTGCCGGCCTGCCGCCACCGGTGATGCAAGATTTGATCGCCCCACTTTGCGTGGCCGCGCTGAACACGCCGGCCTCGCAAGCCAGCGCGCAGGTATTTTTGCGCGTGCTGCGCGACGCCTTGTTCAGCGGCCGAGGCAGCTCGGACCTGCTATTGCCCCGGCTCGGTTTGAGCGACTTGTTGGCCGAGCCTGCCAAGCTGTGGCTGGCGCAACGCGGTGCCGACCTTCAGTTGGGTCAACGAGTGCAGTCCTTGATGCGGCAGGACGCCCAGTGGCGGGTCGATGGCCAGCCGTTTGATGCGGTCATCCTGGCTTGCCCATCCGGCGAGGCCGCACGCCTGAGCCGCGACATCAATCCGGCTTGGGCCGCCCTTGCTGAAGCCCTGTGTTTCGAGCCCATCATCACCGTCTATCTGCACTGCCCCGGAGCTGCCCTGCCCGCACCGATGCTGACCTTGCAGGACGACTCGCAAGCCCCGGCGCAGTTCGCCTTCGACCTGGGCCAACTGGACGAACCGGACTCTGTGGCACCGTCGAACGCGCAGAAACCGGCGAGCAACCGGGCAGGCTTGTTTGCCTTCGTTGTCAGCGGTGCAGCGCCCTGGGTCGCACGCGGCTTGACCGAAACCGGCGCAGCGGTGCTGGCGCAGGCGCAGCGTGAACTTGACTGGCCGGTGCCACCCACCCTTTTCAAAGTGCTGGCAGAAAAACGGGCCACCTTTGCCTGCACGCCCGGCCTGCAGCGCCCACCCGCCCACATCGCGGAGGGCCTGTGGGCGGCGGGCGACTATGTGGCCGGGCCGTATCCGGCGACGCTGGAAGGCGCGGTGCGCTCTGGCTTGGCGGCGGTACGCGCGCTGACTTCCGCGAAACCTTGACGCGGGTTGACGATCAGCGCGGTGCCAAAGCTGGCCCAAACGCCGGACTTATCGGTGGAGTGGCGGGCGGCGCAAACAGTGGCGCAAACGGAGCCGCCAAGGGCTCACCGATAAAAACACCCTGCCCGGGCCAAGCGACGCTGTGCCAATAGGCCTCTAAAGCCGTCATGCCCTGCGCATAAAACAGCAGCAGCAACTGCGGATGAGGGAACTTCTGCGCATGGTTGCAAGGCTCGGACACAGCGCCGTAACTGGCCGTGGCACCCGCCTCCAACCAATCAATGGCGCTCATTTGCCCGCTCTGCGGCAACCGCTCCAACTGGCCGCCGTAAGAGGTCAGGTGATCGGCCAGCGCACCCGGCTGCCAGCCCACCGCATCCAGACCGTCCACCCGCGCCAGGCCAGTCTGGTAGATCAGCGTTCGCCGCAGCGGTGGCAACGCTTGGCTGGCCACCTGCTGAACCTCGACGCCCGCCGATCTCAGCAGCCCCGGCGGCGGAAACAACGCTGCGCGCACATTGCGCGCCTTGTCCGGCGTGTTGACGAAAAAAGCATTCACCGGCGCGAACGCGGGCAGGCTGTGATCGGCAGCGATGCCACGCTCGATCAAGGCCTCGCCACTTTCCACCGTACGTGCTGCCAGCAACATGGCGGGCCGGAAACCCAGATCGGTGCGCGGCCGAGCGCCGAGATAGGAGAAGTACGGCGACAGCTTGGACGCCGCACAACTCTGTTTGCAGATGTCGGCCTGAAAACCCATCGCCAGCGCAGCCGTGATGGAGTTGCACTCCACCGCATAGGGCTGACTCCAGGCCAGCGCCAGCGCCTGCACGGCTGGGCTCAACTTGGCCTGCACTTGTTCGTTCAACAGCTCGAACTCAGCCACGCTCAGCGCGGCTCGGGTCGGCAAGGTCACGCGCAGGATGTTGGCCTCGGGAATGTCGCGGCGCCGGGCGTAATACGCCCCCACGGCGACCGAGTACGGATCGGCCAAATTGATCACCAGTCCGAGCTCCGCCGCTGTCAATCGGCCTTGCACCTGGGGCAAGCGCAACCAGGAAGGCGGCACGGGCAGGCCGGCAGCACTGCTCGCAGGCGCGCTGCCAGGACTGCTCGCCGGTGTCTGCGCTTGTAGCGGTACGACAACAAGAACCAGGTTGATCAAGCCGACTAAAACCAATCGCAACCCGCGCGTCGCTTGACGCGTTAGGACCGCCATGCTTTTTCGAGGCGTGAATCTATTTTTCGCAATGCAAAACAACATAATCTCCAGCACAATCTCGGACATGAAAAGCAAAGAGGGTCAATCACCCGCCATCCAGGTTTTGGAGCGGACTTTTGCCGTGCTGGACGTACTGGCAAGCCACCAGGATCCGGTCTCACTGAAACAAATCAGCGCGGCCACTGGCTTGCACCCCTCCACCGCGCACCGCATTTTGAACGATCTGGCCCTGGGTCGCTTTGTGGATCGCCCCGAGGCTGGCAGCTACCGACTCGGCATGCGCATGCTGGAGCTGGGGAACTTGGTCAAAGCACGCTTGGACGTGCGCGATGCCGCGCTGGCCCCGATGAGGGAGCTGCATAAGTTCACCCACCAACCGGTCAACTTGTCGGTCCGTCAAGGCGATGAGATCGTCTATATCGAGCGCACCTACAGCGAGCGCTCGGGCATGCAGGTGGTGCGCGCAGTCGGCGGCCGGGCCCCACTGCATCTGACCTCGGTGGGCAAACTGTTCCTGGCCAGCGACGAGCCACAGCGCGTGCGCAGTTACGCCACGCGCACCGGGCTGGCCGGCCACACCCGCAACAGCTTGACCGACATCACCGCGTTGGAGCGCGAAATGGCGCTGGTGCGTCAGCGCGGCGTGGCCCGCGATGATGAAGAGCTGGAATTGGGCGTGCGCTGCATGGCAGCCGGAATTTACGACGATCAATCCAAATTGATAGCTGGCTTGTCCATCTCGGCCCCAGCCGACCGCCTGGAAGAAACCTGGCTGGCACGACTGAAAGAAACCGCTGCGCAGATATCGACCTCGCTGGGGTATCGCGGCTGAAGTCTCAGCCGCTGCCCATAAAAAACGCGCTCGATGAGCGCGTTTTTTTGATGAGCAACCACGGCAACGCCTTCGACTCGAAAGTCAGCCGCCCACCTTGGTCACTTGCAACAAGGACGCAGGATTGCTACTGATCCATTTGCGCACCCGCTCGGCATCACCGATACGCGAATATTTACCGGTTGAATCCAGGAACACCATGATCAGCTTGCGCCCCGCCATGCTGGCTTGCATCACCAGACAACGGCCAGCTTCATTGATGAAACCCGTCTTTTGCAAACCGATGTCCCAAGACGGACTGCGTACCAAGCCGTTGGTCGTGCGGAACTGGACTTGTTGGCGGCCGAGTGCGAAAAAATGCTCGCGCGAGGTCGAGAGTTCGCGCAGCAAAGGGTATTCATGCGCAACCTTGACCAAGGCCGCCAAATCCCTGGCGCTCGATTGATTGCGGCTTGACAGACCGGTCGGCTCCACATAGTGCGTGTCCATCATGCCGATCAAATGAGCACGTTGGTTCATGGCCAGCACAAAAGCAGCCAGCCCGCCCGGGTAGTGACGGCCCAGCGCATTTGCGGCCCGGTTTTCCGAGGACATCAGCGCCAGATGCAGCATCTCGCCGCGTGACAAAGTCGTACCAACCGCCAAGCGCGAATGGGTGTTCTTCTCGGTGTCGATGTCAGCGTCGCTGATGGTCAGCTTTTCATCCAAGGACTGCTGAGCGTCCACCACCACCAAGGCCGTCATCAACTTGGTGATGGAGGCAATCGGCAGCACCGCATTCGAATTCTTGGAAAACAACACTTCGTTGGTTTCTTGGTCCAGCACCAGCGCCACGCCTGATTTGAGATCAAGCGGATCATCTACCAAATGCAGCCCGTACATCTGGCCAAAGGACTGAATGGCAGTTGCGGCTGCGATCACCGCCACTGTCTTGCGCGGTGCTCGCAGGGCTAGTTTGACCTTGCGGACGCCCTTCGAGGGGGAGGCCTTGCTGCCAGGACTTGCGGCCAGGGCCGTATTGATGGGCAACGCGACTCCGGCCAGCACGAACATGGCGAAGACCGTGCTCAAAGTCACACTCGATACAACAGCTTTAAAGGTCTTCAATCCGGCTCTCCAGCGACAGTGCGTCAGTTTAGGTGATACAAAAAACACGCGCAAGATCAAAAACTTAAGCGAGAGTTTTAAAGTGGCACCTCGTGTTGACTTTGCCCACTTTGATCACCCATGCGCCGTCCGCTGTTCGCCCGGCAAGAGGGCAATGCCGCCCGTCAACCCTGCGCCGCAACCCTTTCGACCTTGCTTTGCAATTTGTTCAAGGCACTCAGATAGGCCTTGGCCGAGGCCACGACGATGTCTGGATCAGCCCCGACGCCATTCACCACCCGACCGGCATGCTGCAAGCGAACCGTCACCTCGCCTTGTGATTCTGTACTGCCGCTGGTGATCGCATTGACCGAATAGAGCAACATCTCGGCACCACTTTGCACCTTGGCTTCAATCGCCCGCAAACTGGCGTCGACCGGGCCGTTGCCCTCGCTTTCCGAACTGTGCTCCACCTCGCCGGCGGCAAAAACGACGGTGGCATGGGGCCGCTCGCCGGTTTCTGAATGCTGAGAAAGTGCGATCAAGCGGTAATGCTCTTGCTCCGCCGTGACCGATTCGTCCATGACCAACGCAATGATGTCTTCATCGAAAATCTCGTTCTTGCGATCCGCCAAGTCCTTGAAACGAATGAAAGCGTTGTTGACCTCGGCTTCCGACTCGAGCGAGATGCCCAATTCTTGCAAGCGCTGCTTGAAGGCATTGCGACCGCTCAGCTTACCCAGCACAATTTTGTTGGCGCTCCAGCCCACATCTTCAGCCCGCATGATTTCGTAGGTGTCACGCGCTTTGAGCACGCCGTCCTGATGAATGCCTGACGCGTGGGCAAAGGCGTTTGCACCCACCACGGCCTTGTTCGGCTGCACGACAAAGCCTGTGGTCTGCGACACCAAGCGCGAAGCGGCCAGGATTTGCGAGGCGTCGATATTGACATCAAGCCCGAAGTAATCGCGCCGCGTCTTCAGCGCCATCACGACTTCTTCAAGTGAGCAGTTACCGGCTCTCTCGCCAAGCCCGTTGATCGTGCACTCGATCTGGCGCGCCCCACCGAGCTGTACTCCAGCCAATGAATTGGCCACCGCCATGCCCAGATCGTTGTGGCAATGTACCGACCAAATGGCCTGATCCGAGTTCGGTACCCGCTCGCGCAAGGTCTTGATGAAATTGCCGTAAAGCTCAGGAATGGCATAGCCGACGGTATCGGGGATATTGATCGTGCGCGCACCTTCTTTGATCACGGACTCGACCACGCGGCAGAGGAAGTCCATGTCGGAGCGGTAACCGTCCTCAGGCGAGAACTCCACATCAGCGGTCAGATTACGGGCAAAGCGCACGGCCAGCGTCGCTTGCTCCAACACCTGCTCACGGGTCATGCGCAGCTTTTTCTCCATATGGAGCTCGCTGGTGGCGATGAAGGTGTGAATGCGCGAACGCTCGGCACCTTTCAGCGCTTCGGCGGCGCGGGCAATATCACGGTCATTGGCGCGGGCCAGCGAGCAGATCGTGCTCTCGCGTATGGCCCCGGCGATCGCCCTGATCGCTTCAAAGTCACCGTTGCTGGAGGCAGCAAAACCGGCCTCGATCACATCGACGCGCAAACGCTCAAGCTGGCGCGCAATGCGCAGCTTTTCGTCCTTCGTCATCGAAGCGCCGGGGGATTGCTCGCCGTCGCGCAAGGTGGTGTCGAAGATGATCAGCTGGTCGGCCATGAATTTCTCCAAAAGGCGGGTTTAAAAAACAAAAAGGCCCGCGAAGCTTTGCTTGGCGGGCCGATGATGCGAAAAAATCTTTAGACGTGTGCGATCAGCGGGCCCGGTGCTCGGTGGCTAGTAGCAGCGCTGATGCGGTAAAAAACGTCATTCGCGAAATATAGCATGAGCCCCTGTCAGGCTTCAGGGATGCAAGCCCTTTTCATCCGGCTCGTTGGTCGAGGTCGCAATCACGCTGACCGGCCGCCCCTTGACCCGCTTGTAGATATAGACCGCATAGCCCGAAATCGCATAAGCGCAGAACAGCGCAAACAACACGATGGGCGGGTTGATATTGATGACGGCAATGCCCAGTGCCAACGCCACGATGACGATAAAGGGCACGGTGCGCTTGAAGCTGACATCCTTGAAGCTGTAGAACGGCGCATTGGTCACCATCGTCAAGCCGGCAAACAAGGTCACACCCAGCGCCACCCAAGCGACCGGCAGGTTCTGGTGCACGGCCTTGAAACCTTCTTGGTCCATCACCCAAATCAGGCTGATCACCAGCGCCGCGGCCGCGGGGCTGGGCAGGCCTTGGAAAAACCGCTTATCAACCACGGCCAGGTTCGTATTGAAGCGCGCCAAGCGCAAGGCGGCGGCGGCGCAATAGACAAAAGCCGCCAGCCAACCCAGTTTGCCCAAGCCCTGCAATGCCCAGATATACATGATCAAAGCCGGCGCGGCACCAAACGACACCATGTCGGACAAGCTGTCCATCTGTTCGCCAAAGGTACTTTGGGTGTTCGTCATGCGGGCCACGCGGCCGTCCAAGCTGTCCAGCACCATGGCGCAAAAAATACCATAAGCCGATTGCTCGAAGCGGCCATTCATGGCCATCACGATGGCGTAGAAACCACCAAACAGCGCCGCCAGCGTGAAGAGATTGGGCAGTATGTAAATGCCCTTGCGGCGCGGACGCACAGGCTCGAAGGTTTCTGCGTCGTCGTCGGTAGGCATTTGTTTCTTGAGATCGGTCATGGGCGGGAGGATACAGCAGGCCAGACATAGAAAAGCCGCGCGACCCTAAGGCAGCGCGGCTTGGCAAAACGGCTCTACTGGATCAGTTCTTGGACTGGTCGACCAAGCGGTTTTTCTTGATCCAAGGCATCATCGCGCGCAGCTTTTCACCGACTTGCTCAATCTGATGCTCGGAAGTCAGGCGGCGGCGGCTCAGCAACGTCGGTGCGCCAGCCTTGTTTTCAAGGATGAAGCTCTTCGCGTATTCGCCGGTCTGGATGTCCTTCAGGCACTGACGCATCGCGTCCTTGGTGGCTTCGGTGACGATCTTAGGGCCGGTGACGTACTCGCCGTATTCGGCGTTGTTGGAGATCGAGTAGTTCATGTTGGCGATACCGCCCTCATAAATCAGGTCGACGATCAACTTCAGCTCATGCAGGCATTCGAAGTAGGCCATTTCAGGCGCGTAACCGGCTTCGGTCAGCGTTTCGAAACCCGCTTTGATCAACTCAACCGCACCGCCACACAACACCGCTTGCTCGCCGAACAGGTCGGTTTCGGTTTCTTCGCGGAAGTTGGTTTCGATGATGCCGGCCTTGCCGCCACCGTTGGCTGCGGCATAGCTCAGCGCCAGATCACGGGCGCGGCCAGACTTGTCGGCGTAGACAGCGATCAGATGGGGCACGCCGCCACCTTGGGTGTAGGTGCCGCGGACGGTGTGGCCCGGTGCTTTCGGGGCCACCATCCAGACGTCCAGGTCAGCGCGCGGTGTGACTTGGCCGTAGTGGACGTTGAAGCCGTGCGCAAATGCCAGCGAAGCGCCAGACTTGATATTCGGCTCGACTTCGTTCTTGTAGACCTCGGCGATCTGCTCGTCGGGCAGCAGGATCATGACGACGTCGGCAGCTTTCACCGCGTCGGCAATCTCTGCGACCTTCAGGCCGGCGTTCTCGGCCTTAGCCCAGGACGCACCACTGCGGCGCAGACCGACCGTCACATTGACGCCGCTGTCGTTCAGGTTTTGTGCATGCGCATGGCCTTGTGAGC
>JBIIVZ010000181.1:0-5455 GCA_044339175.1 Roseateles sp. | reverse complement strand
TTCGGGTCTGAGAGAAAGCCCCCATGAATCGTTATCCGCTGTGGAAGTACGCGATCCTCGTCATCGCCTTGGTCGTCGGCATCGTCTACACGCTGCCGAACTTCTTCGGCCAAGCGCCGGCCGTTCAAGTGTCCAGCGCCAAGGTCACCGTCAAGGTCGATGCCAACTTGACGGCGCAGATCGAAAAAGCGCTCAGCGATGCGCAAATCAATGCTGACTTTGTGCAGCTTGAGGGCAATTCGATCAAGGCCCGTTTCGCCGATATCGACACGCAGTTGAAGGCCAAGGACGCGGTAGCGAAGGCGCTCAACGCCGATGCAGCGGACCCGGTCTACATCGTGGCGCTGAACCTGGTGTCGCGTTCACCGCGCTGGCTGTCTGCCCTGCATGCGTTCCCGATGTATCTGGGTCTGGACTTGCGCGGCGGTGTGCACTTTTTGATGCAGGTGGACATGAAGTCGGCCCTGACCAAGAAGGCCGAATCGCTGACCGGCGACGTGCGCACGATGCTGCGCGACAAGAATATTCGTCATGCGGGTATCAACCGTGATGGCAACAGCTTGGTGATCACCTTCCGCGATGCTGCCGTGCGCAGCCAAGCGCAGGATTTGCTTGCCACTCAGCTGGGTGATGTGCTGTGGGTGCCGTCAACCGATGGGCTGGACTTGCGCCTGACCGGCACGCTCAAGCCGGCAGCCCAGGTGGCCGTGCAAGACGCCGCGCTGAAGCAGAACATCACCACGCTGCACAACCGGGTCAACGAGCTGGGCGTGTCCGAGCCGGTGATTCAGCAGCAGGGACTGGACCGCGTGGTCGTGCAGTTGCCGGGCGTTCAGGACACCGCCAAGGCCAAAGACATCATCGGCCGTACCGCCACGCTGGAGCTGCGCATGGTCGACGACAGCGCCGAAGCGCAAGCCGCGATTGCCGGCAGCGGCCCGGTGCCGTTCGGTACCGAGCGCTTTGTGGACCGTGGCTTTGGTCCCATCATCGTCAAGCGGGCCGTGGTGTTGACCGGTGAGAACCTCAATGACGCGCAGCCCGGCTTTGATGAGCATCAGCAAGCCTCCGTCGATCTGACGCTGGACGCCAAGGGTGCCCGCATCATGAAGGACATGTCGCGCGAGAACATTGGCAAGCGCATGGCCATCATCCTGTTTGAAAAGGGCAAGGGCGAAGTGGTGACTGCACCGGTGATCCGCAGCGAATTGAGCGGTGGCCGCGTGAAGATTTCCGGCTCGATGAGCACGCAGGAAGCCAGCGACACCGCCTTGCTGTTGCGTGCCGGCTCGCTGGCTGCGCCGATGGAAATCATCGAAGAAAAAACCATCGGCCCGAGCTTGGGTCGTGAAAACATCGAAAAAGGCATTGCCAGCGTGATCTGGGGCTTTGCCGCAGTGGCCGTTTTCATGTGTATCTACTACAGGCTGTTCGGTGTGTTCTCCTCGCTCGCGCTGGGTTTCAACCTGCTGCTGTTGTTGGCAGTCTTGTCGATGCTGCAGGCGACGCTGTCCTTGCCCGGCATTGCCGCCATCGCCCTGGTGCTGGGCATGGCGATCGACTCGAACGTGCTGATCAACGAGCGCATCCGCGAAGAGTTGCGCGCCGGCGCTTCGCCGCAAGCAGCCATCACCATCGGCTACGAGCGCGCTTTTGCGACGATTTTCGACTCCAACGTGACCACCTTGATCGCTGGCTTGTCGTTGCTGACTTTTGGTTCGGGCCCGGTGAAGGGCTTCGCCATCGTGCATTGCCTGGGCATTCTGACCTCGATGTTCTCGTCGGTGGTGTTCTCGCGCGCGCTGGTCAACCTTTGGTATGGCCGGACGAAAAAGTTGAAGTCGCTGTCCATCGGGCAGATTTGGAAACCAGAGCCCGAGGCTGACCAGCCCGTGGCCAAGGCATAAGCGAAGCGGACGAGACGACTATGGAACTGTTCCGAATCAAGCGCGATCTGCCGCTGATGAAGCACGCGTTGATCTTCAACGTGATTTCTTTTCTGACCTTTGGTGTGGCGGTTTTCTTCCTCGTCACGCGGGGGTTGCATTTTTCGATCGAGTTCACCGGCGGCACTGTCGTCGAGGTCGAATATGCCCAAACTGCCGAAATTGAAAAGACCCGTTTAATCATCGAAAAAATGGGTTTTGGCGAAGTCCAGGTGCAGAACTTCGGCAGCTCGCACGATGTGATGATTCGTTTGCCGATACGTGGCGACATCAAGCAGACCGAACTGGTCGACAACGTCTTTGCCGAGCTTTGCCGTGCGGAAAGTGGCACCGTCAGCCGCGTCCAGTCGGTCAGCGAGAAGGGTGAGGCGATCAGCAAACAGGTCTGTACCACCAGTGCGGCGGTCGAGCCGATCAAGCTGTCGCGCAGCGAGGTGGTGGGGCCAGCCGTCGGTGAGGAACTGGCACAAGATGCTGCCAAGGCGCTGTTGGCCACGGTGGTCGGCATCATGATTTACTTGGCGTTCCGCTTCGAGTGGAAGTTTGCGGTCGCGGGCATCATCGCCAACCTGCATGACGTCGTCATCATCCTGGGGTTCTTTGCCTTCTTCCAGTGGGAGTTTTCGCTCTCGGTGCTGGCTGCGATCCTGGCGGTGCTGGGCTACTCGGTCAACGAGTCGGTGGTGATCTTCGACCGGATTCGTGAGGCCTTCCGCAAGTACCGCAAGATGAACACCCACGAGGTGATTGACCACGCGATCACCAGCACGATGAGCCGCACCATCATCACCCACGGCAGCACGCAGATGATGGTGCTGTCGATGTTGGTCTTTGGTGGCCCGACACTGCACTATTTCGCCATCGCGCTGACGATTGGTATTCTGTTCGGTATCTATTCCTCGGTGTTCGTGGCGGCAGCGATTGCGATGTGGCTGGGTGTCAAACGCGAAGACTTGGTCAAGACAGCGATCAACAAGGACGATCCGGACGACCCGAACGCCGGCGCGCTGGTATAAGGTTGCGGCAATCGCACTGCTGAACGCCGACCCTCAAACTCCGACCCACTTCATGACCACAGTCGCTAGTCAATTGGCTCTGGCCGCCCAAGCGCGGCGTACCTACATCGAAGCGCTGGCGCGTGGCATGGGCGGCCTGAGCCGTGCGATCAATGAAGCTGCGGCTCAGCTGTTGCTCCAGCGGACTGACTATGCGGTCATGGTGGCGCGCCGCGATGGGGCTCAGTCTTGGGCCCGCCACTCGTCGGCCTGGGCGGCCGGTGTCATCAGCGGCTTGCGGCATGCGGCCGTTTACGGTCCGCTTGACTCCGCTGGCACCGCCGCTGGCTCGAGTGAGCACGGCCGGCTGGCGCTGGTGGATGATGGCACCATCGAGCTTGAAATTACCGCGTCGCGGCTGGCTTTGGCCATGATGGACAAAGCCACCTGGGAATTCACCGACCTGCGTACCCGCATGCGGGTGTTGGAGCAGCAAGACGATCTGTCGCAGTCCGATCTGCTGCGGGCCAACGTCGTGGCTAAATTGGTGTTGGACGCCTGGACTCGCAGTGGCTTGACTCACTCGGATTGGCAGTTGCTGCGCGCCGAACTGCACGAAGAATTCAGCCAATTGCTCGGCGAGGCGTACCACGAAGTTAATCACACCTTGCTTGCTCAAGGTGTTTTGCCCGAGGTCGATTTACGGCCCTTCATCCGGCGCGCCACACAGATCTCTGGAGTGTCAGCCGGCAAGCCTTCGGCTCCGCTTGCGCCATCGGAGCGAGGCTCTGGTAAACCAAGCTTGTCTGCTGCCTCGAACGAAGTTGCGGCGGCGCGCAGCCCGGCCAGCGGTCAGGCCGAAGAGGTCTTGCACCTGTTGCAGCGCATCGTCGGGCGCCAAGTGCCCTCATTCGCCGCCGCTGAATATCAGGCGCAAGCCCGGCCGTCAGCGCCATCGGCGGAGGTGCTGCCCACAGCGACGCCAGCCCCGGCCGCCACCGCCCCACTGGCTCCCCGCTTGACCGCCGCCATCAAGCATGCCCAAGACGTTTTGCAACAGACCGTCGCAACTGCAGAAACCACGGCCGCAGCTGTAGCGGCTAAGGTGACCGCGGCAGCCCACAAGCCAGCCGACGCGGCCGGTCTGAATCCGTCGACTGACGCCGCTGCAGCCGTTGTGATGGGTGGGCTCGGCGCGACGATTGCGCCGGCGCTGGCACCCCAGTTGCTTGAGGAATTGAAGAGTCGCAATCAGGCCTTCAAGCAAGTGCTCAAGCAAGCCGCCGACACGCCGGCCGAGCGCGCCACCATCGAAGTCGTGGCGATGATGTTTCAAAGCATCCTGATGGAGGAGCGCATCCTGCCCTCGGTGCGCGTGTGGTTTGCTCGTCTGCAAATGCCGGTCTTGCGGGTAGCGGTCAGCGAGCCCGATTTCTTCGCCACAACCGATCATCCGGCCCGCCTGTTGATTGACCGCATGGGGGCTTGCGTGATGGGTTTCAGCGGTGCCTCGCCGGCCAGCGGTGCGGCCGCTGATCCGTTGGAGCGCGAAATAAAACGTGTGGTTCAAGTGGTGGAGGCTTATCCCGATACCGGGCGACGTGTCTTTCAGACCGTGTTGGCCGAATTTGAGAAATTCCTCGATAACTATTTCAAGAACGAAAATCAGGCATCTCGCAAAGGCGTATCGCTGGCGCAGCAGGTCGAGCAACGGGAGACCTTGGCCATCCAGTACACGATAGAGCTGCGCAAAATGCTCGAAGGTGTGCCGGTTCAGGACGGCGTGCGGGAGTTCCTGTTTCAAGTTTGGGCCGAGGTGTTGGCGGTGACGGCGGTGCGGGCTGGTGCGCAGTCCGATGCGACCCGATTGATGAAGCGGGTGGCAGCCGATTTGATCTGGTCGGCCAGCGCCAAGGTGACGCGCGAGGAACGTGCCGAGGTGATCCGCCGCTTGCCACCGTTGCTGAAAACACTGCGCGACGGCATGGGGCAGGCCGGTATCCCGCTGGGCCGACAGGACGAACATGTGCGCGGCTTGAACAACGCGCTCGCCGCCGCCTTCACGGCCAAGACCGCGGTCATCCCGCGTGAGCGTATCGAGGAGTTGATGGATCAGCTGGAGCGGCTCGAAGCGCTGCTGCCTGCGGGTGAGGGCGAGTCGGAAATCAACGATCTGCTGGTACGCGACTTGTCGGGCCATGAGGCCGAGGGCATGGAGGTGGTGGCCGAAGGCGGCTCGGCCCCGACCCCGGCCATGCTGGCTTGGGCGCGCGAACTGCAAGTGGGCAGCTGGTACATGCTGGATTACCGCAACCGCAACGAAGCGGTGCAACTGGCGTGGCGCGGTACTCGCCGGCAGATCGCGTTGTTTGTCAGCCCCAAGGGCCGCGGTGTGCTGTTTCCGCTCGGGCGTTTGGCCGCCTTTTTACAAGCTGGGCTGTTGTTGCCGGCTCAGGACGAGGCGCTGACGGTCAAGGCGACACGCAATGCTTTGGCCAAGCTGGATGTCGATCC
>JBIIVZ010000180.1:0-5457 GCA_044339175.1 Roseateles sp. | reverse complement strand
GCCATTGCGCTGGGCGGCAGCGAGACCCAGTTGCAAGCCGCGCTGGCGCAGTTTGCGCAGATCGCCAAGCAGCAGCGGCTGATCACCACCAACCCGAGCCCGGCGCTGATGGAGCGCGGGGAGGCCGATGTGTACGTGCTGTGGGACTTCAACGGGCTGTCCTACCGCGACAAGATTCCCAACGGGGCCGACTTTCAAGTCTTCATCCCCAGCGACGGCTCGGTGACCAGTGGCTACACCACCATCATCAACAAGTTCGCCCCGCACCCGAACGCCGCCAAGCTGACGCGCGAGTTCATCTTCAGCGATGCCGGGCAGATCAATCTGGCGCGTGGCAACGCACGGCCGGTGCGCATCGCCTCGGTCAAGCTGCCTGCCGAGGTGGCGGCCAAGTTGATCGACAGCGCGCAGTACCAAAAAGCCCGCGCCGTCAAACCGGCGCTGTGGGCGGATGAAGTCAAAAAGCTGCCACGCGCTTGGCAAAAAGAAGTGATGGCGGCGGGATCATGACGGTGACTGATCGGAGCAAGACATTAATGAACAAAAAGCTTGTCGTGCTGCTGGCCGACGGCCTGCGTGCCGACATCGCGCGCGACTACATGGGCTATTTGCAGGCGCTCAATGAGGCCGGCCGCGCACAGTGGCGCAGCTTGCGCTGCGAGCTGCCCAGCTTGTCGCGCCCGCTCTACGCCACGCTGATCACCGGGCAAACGCCGCTGGCGCATGGCATCGTCAGCAATACGCAGGCGGGGCAGCGTTGCGGTAGCACCGTGTTCGACGAGCTGGCGGCGGCGGGCAACAGCTCGGCGGTGGCGGCTTATCACTGGTTTTTCGAGTTGTTGTCCGGCCAGCGCTTCGAGCCGCTGCTGCATCGCCACTCTGCCGTGCTCGAGGCGGGCGTCAAGGCGGGCAGTTGGTACTTTGAGGACGAATACCCCGACTCGCATTTGCTGGCCGACGCGGAGCACCTGCGCCAAAGCGTCAACCCGGACTTGCTCTGGGTGCATCCGATGGGCCCCGACACCGCCGGCCATCAGTCGGGCGGTGAATCGACCGCCTACAGCCTGTGCGCACGCAAGCTCGACATGATGTTGGCGCGGCTGATCCCCGTCTGGCACGCGGCCGGCTACGACGTGCTGGTGACCAGCGACCACGGCATGCACGCCGACCGCATGCACGGCGGGCCGCTGGCGGTGGAGCGCGAAACGCCGCTGGTCTGGCTGCCCTGCGCCGGCAACGCGGTGGATGTCACTCTGCCGGAAGACCAGCTGGGCCTGCGCGGCTTTGTGGTCAAGCACCTGGCGCGTGTCTCGACGGCTGATTGATGGCTTCCTCAATGCCGCTGTCCCGCCGGGCTTGGTGGCTGGCCGCACCGCTGTTGGCGATTGTCTCGTTCGCGGTGCTGTTGCCCTTCATCTGGCGCAATGCCGGCCTGTTGGGGCAATGCGCGCTGGGTCAGGACTGCGCCGCCGGCGAGCTGTTCAGCGATGACTACTACCTGCAGGCGCTGCTCAACACCGTCTGGATCTCTGCGCTTTCTACGGCGCTGGCCTTGCTGATCGGCTTGGGTGCGGCGGTGGCCGTGGCACAGCGGCCGCAGCAGCACGGCTGGGTCTCGCTGCTGGCGGGCTTGGGGGCCAACTTTGCGGGTGTGCCGCTGGCGGTGGCTTTGACGCTGCTGTTCGGTGCCCAGGGTTTGCTCAGCGCCGGCCTGGCCGGTGTGGGGCTGTCCCTCAACCTGTACCAAAGCTCGGGCCTGCTGCTGGCGTATGTGTGCTTCCAGGTGCCGCTGGCGACGCTGCTGTTGCTGGCCCCGGTGCGCCTGTTGGACGGCGCGCTGCTGGAGGCTGCGCTGACGCTGGGTGCCACGCCGGCGATGTTCTGGCGGCGCGTCGGCTTGCCCATGCTGTTGCCCAGCTTGGTGGAAGTGGGCAGCTTGCTGTTTGCGAATGCGGCGGCGGCTTACGCCACGCCGTTTGCGCTGTCCGGTACGGCGGCCAATGTGCTGGCGGTGCGGATCGCCAGCCTGGTCAGCGGCGACATCTTTTCGCAGCCCGAGATTTCCGCGCTGCTGGCGCTGGTGATGTTCGTGATGCTGGTGGCGGTGATTGGCGGCGGGCGCTGGCTGGCGGCCAGATTGCGGCGGTTCGCATGAAGAAGAGCGTGCTCAACGTCTCCAACCTGGCCCTGTTCGCCATGTTGCTGCTGGCTTGCCTGCCGCCCGCCGTGGTGCTGGTTTATGCGCTGACCGAGCGCTGGGACGGCCTGCTGCCGCAAGGGCCGACGTGGCGCTGGCTGATCGAGGTGGGGCAGGACCCGCGCAGCCAGCAGGCGGTAGTGAACACGCTGTGGTTGTCGCTGCAAAGTGCGCTGCTGGCGGTGCTGCTGGGCGGTGCGGCCAGCGTGATGGCTTATTTGAGCGCTCCCAAGCATCCCGGCCTGCTGCGGCTGCTCGACATGCTGGCGCTGCTGCCCTTTGCGATTCCTCCGGTGGTGCTGGCGATCAACGCGCTGGAACTTTTCGTGGGTCGCTGGGGTGCTTATCTGAATTTGCCGGTGGTGTACGTGTTGCTGGTCACGCCGCTGCTGTTCCCGCTGGTGCACAAGACGCTGATCGCTGCGCTGCAGCAGCTCGACGCTGCGACGTTGCTGGAGGCCGGCCGCACGCTCGGTGCCAGCGATGGCTACTTGCTGCGCCGTGTGCTGCTGCCCTTGCTGGCCCCAGCGCTGGTGGCCGCGCTGCTGCTCAGTTGGACCGGGGCGGCGATGGAGTTCGCCATTGCCAACCTGCTGCTGGGCGGCTCGGTGGAGTTGTTGCAGCCGCTGCTGAACAGCATGCGGGGCGTCAACGGACACCAGTCGGCGGCGCTGATCGTCTTGAGTTTTGCGGTGGTGATGTTGTTAGGGCTGGTCGTACAAGGCATGTCATGGAAATCGAAAAACAAGCAGAACTGATCGTGCGGCAAGCCAGCGCGGTGCTGGGCGGCCGCCAGGTCTTGCGCGGCATCGAATTGCGGGTGGCCAAGGGGCAGATGCTGGCGCTGCTGGGCGCGTCGGGCTGCGGCAAGACGACCTTGTTGCGCGCCATTGCCGGGCTGGCCGAGCTGGACGGCGGGCAAATCCTGATCGCCGGGCGCGATGTGACCGGCATGGCCGCCCGTGAGCGCGGCGTCGGCGTGGTGTTCCAGCATTACGCGCTGTTCCCCAATTTGTCGGTGCTGGAGAACGTCAAGTTCGGCCTGCTGGCAGGCGGCCAAAGTGCGGCGGCTGCTACGGCCAGAGCGGGCGAACTGTTGGAGTTGGTCGAGCTGGAAAGCCATGCCGCCAAGCTGCCGGGTCAGTTGTCTGGCGGCCAGCGGCAGCGCGTCGCCTTGGCGCGGGCGCTGGCGCGCAAACCGTCGCTGTTGCTGATGGATGAACCGTTCTCGGCCCTGGATGAATCGTTCCGGCTGCCGCTGCGGCGCTCGTTCCGGCGCTTGCAGCGCGAGTTGGGTCAGACCTGTTTGCTGGTCACCCATGACCGGGAGGAGGCCTACGAGCTGGCCGACCAAGTGGCGGTGATGTTCGACGGCAGCATTGCGCAATGCTGCCCGCCGCACGAGCTCTGGCAAACGCCGGCGAGCCGCCGCGTGGCCGATTTTCTGGGTGCCTTCAACCGTTTCGATGCCTGTTTGGCACCGGGGGCGCTGCAGCGCGCCAGTGGCAGCTGGATCGCGCCGATCGAGGCGCTGCAGATCAGTGGCGATCAGGCCGATGCGTCTGTTGACGCTTGGGTTTTCAGCGCCGAGCTGCTGGCCTGCCACGCCAGTCATCAAAGCCGCACGTTGGAGCTGCGCACGGCGCAGGGCGAACTGCTGGTGCTGCGCTTGCCGGATCAACGCAGTTTGCCGCCGCTGGGCGCTCAGCTGAGGCTGAGTATTCCGGCGCAAGCGCTGCGCTACTTGGCCGATTGAGCGCTTGTGTTTGCTCCGACGCTGCTCAGGCTGAACCGCAAGTGCTCACAGGGGCCGCTGCGTCAGCCTGTCCATCAAGCGGCACCGCGACAGCGCCAGCCATTCGATGACACCGTAGATCAGCGCGGCCATGATGGCGAGCAAGGTGAAAACGGGTGGGCGGCGGGGTGTGAACATGGCGATTCTTTCTCGGCGAGCGGTAACGCTCCGATGAGTCTGCCGCGTGACTGTGTCAATTTGATGGCAAGCCGTTGCCCTTCGACCGCCCGCGCGCGGCGGACGCCATGAACGCCGCCGCTGCCGAGCTGGCACCCCTGGACGAGTTGGCGCAACTGGAGCAGTTGGTGCGCGACGGCGGCAGCCATCTGACTTGCCGCACGCTGTGCGAGGTCAGCAGCGCGGGCCGAACCTTCCCGGTCCAGGCCATCACGCTGGGCAACCCCGACCCGGCCTTGCCGGCGATCGGCCTGTTCGGCGGCGTTCATGGGCTCGAGCGGGTCGGCTCGGCGGTGGTGCTGGCGTGCTTGCGCAGCCTCGTGCGGCGGCTGCGTTGGGACAGCGCACTGCATCAGCTGCTGGACGGCCTGCGGGTCGTCTTTATCCCCGTCGTCAACCCGGGCGGCATGTGGCGCGGCACGCGCGCCAATCCGCAGGGCATCGACCTGATGCGCAATGCGCCGGTGAATTGCTTGAGCGGCGCACCATTCTTGCTGGGCGGCCAGCGGTTCAGCGCCGGTCTGCCCTGGTATCGGGGCGCGGCTGGAGCGCCGATGCAAGCCGAAGCGCAGGCTTTGTGCGACTTTGTGGCGGCCGAGTTGCTGCCGCGCAGTTTCGCCCTCAGCATCGACTGCCACTCCGGCTTTGGTCTGAATGACCGGCTCTGGTTTCCCCACGCCCACACGACACAGCCGATCGAACATCTGCCTGAGCTGCATGCGCTGAGCGGCCTGCTGGACGAATCCTTGCAGCATCACCGCTACGTGTTCGAGCCGCAAAGCCGCCAATACCTGACGCATGGCGACCTGTGGGACCACCTCTATTTGCGCGCCACCGCCGTGCCGGGGCGAGTTTTTCTGCCGCTGACGCTGGAGATGGGCTCCTGGCTGTGGGTCAAGAAGAACCCGCGCCAGTTCTTTTCGCGCCACGGCATCTTCAACCCGTTGATCGAGCACCGGCTGCAGCGCGTCTTGCGCCGCCACATCGGCTTGCTGGATTTTGCGATGCGTGCCGCCTACAGCCACCGCCGCTGGCTACCGGACAGCGCCGACAGCTCCGGCCGCAGCGCGCAGCGCGCGCTGGCGATCCAGCATTGGTATGGCGCGGGCGCGAGTTCAGGTTCGGGCTCGGGCACAGCGCGCCGCTGAGCGACAGAAAGGAGGCCGCTTTCACGCTGCCGTAACAGTCTTCACCGATGCTAGGCCGCAACCACGGAGGCGTTGATCAACATGGCACCTAGGCGTCACACATTGACCCACAGCTCAGCGCATGCCGCGAGTCCGGTGCG
>JBIIVZ010000008.1:0-18252 GCA_044339175.1 Roseateles sp. | reverse complement strand
GGCGTACAGCCGTTCGTGGTCGAAGTGGTGGCGCTGGACTGGAAGTGGTTGTTCGTCTACCCCGAGCTGGGCATTGCCACGGTCAACGAATTGGCCGCGCCGGTGGACCGCCCGATCGAGTTCAAGATCACCGCCTCCACGGTGATGAACTCCTTCTACATCCCCGCGCTGGCCGGGCAGATTTACGCCATGCCCGGCATGCAGACCAAGCTGCACGCGGTAATCAACAAGGCCGGTGTGTATGACGGGTTTTCGGCCAATTACAGCGGCGACGGGTTTTCGCACATGCGCTTCAAGTTCCTGGGCTTGGCACCGGCCGAGTTTGAGCAGTGGGTGCAGAAGAACAAAAGCTCAGGCGCGGTGCTGGACCGGCCCGACTATTTGTTGCTGGAGCAGCCCAGCCAGCGTGAGCCGGTGCGGCGTTACGCCCAAGTGGATGCGGGCTTGTACGCGGCCATCCTGAACCGCTGTGTCGATGTCAGCAAGATGTGCATGGGACAGATGATGGCGATCGACGAAGCCGGCGGCGCGGGCAAGGGCGGTATTGCCGGTGTGGCTTCCAAGCCCTGGCGCGAGACCCAGCGCAATTACGTGACAGCCTTGTGCACGCCGGAGAACGCAGGTGACTTCAGCGTCCGGGCCCCCGCGCCCCGCGCAGCCAGCCCTGAGCGGCTCTGATCAGCCTTGAACAGCTCACTCAAAATTACAGAGACTCTCGATGTTTGAAGTTGAAAACCTCATCAAGTTAGTGTTCGGCCGCCTCGATTTCGACGCGATTCCGCATGACCCCATCGTCTTGGCCACTTTGGTCATGATCCTGGTGGGGGGTATTGCCCTGGTGTCAGCGCTGACTTACTTCCGCGCCTGGGGGCCGTTGTGGCATGACTGGATCACCAGCATCGACCACAAGAAGATCGGCATCATGTACATCATCCTGGGGCTGGTGATGCTGTTGCGCGGCTTTGTCGACGCCTTGCTGATGCGCGCCCACCAGGCGATGGCGTTTGGCGAGAACACCGGCTTCTTGCCACCGCACCACTACGACCAGATCTTCACCGCCCACGGCGTGTTGATGATCTTCTTTGTGGCCATGCCGCTGGTGACCGGCTTCATGAACTTCGTCGTGCCGCTGCAGATCGGCGCGCGCGACGTGGCGTTTCCGTTCCTGAACAACCTCAGTTTCTGGATGACCGCCAGCGGCGCAGTGCTGATGATGGTGTCGCTGTTCATCGGTGAATTTGCACGCACCGGCTGGTTGGCCTACCCGCCGCTGTCGGGCATCTTGCAAAGCCCGGGCGTCGGAGTCGATTACTACATCTGGGCGCTGCAACTGGCCGGTGTGGGCACCTCGCTGTCCGGCATCAACCTGATCGCCACCATCATCAAGATGCGCGCGCCCGGCATGACGATGATGAAGATGCCGGTGTTTACCTGGACTGCCTTGTGCACCAACGTGTTGATCGTGGCCGCCTTCCCGGTATTGACTGCTGTGCTGGCCTTGTTGACGCTGGACCGTATGGCCGGTACCAACTTCTTCACCAATGACCTCGGCGGCAACGCCATGATGTATGTGAACCTGATCTGGATCTGGGGCCACCCGGAGGTCTACATCCTGATCTTGCCGGCCTTCGGCATCTTCTCGGAAGTGGTGTCAACCTTCAGCCACAAGCGTTTGTTCGGCTACGCCTCGATGGTCTACGCCACCGTGGTGATCACCGTGTTGTCCTATGTGGTCTGGTTGCATCACTTCTTCACCATGGGCTCAGGTGCCAGCGTGAATGCCTTCTTCGGCATCACCACCATGATCATCTCGATTCCCACCGGGGCCAAGATCTTCAACTGGTTGTTCACCATGTACCGTGGTCGCATCGACTTCGATGTGCCGATGTTGTGGACCATAGGTTTCATGGTCACCTTCGTCATCGGCGGCATGACCGGCGTGTTGCTGGCGATACCGGCGGCCGACTTTGTCTTGCACAACAGCCTGTTCCTGATCGCCCACTTCCACAACGTCATCATTGGCGGTGTCTTGTTTGGCATGTTTGCCGGCATCAACTACTGGTACCCCAAGGCCTTCGGCTACAAATTGGATTCGTATTGGGGCAAGTGGTCGTTCTGGCTCTGGTTGGTCGGCTTCTACCTCGCCTTCATGCCGCTGTATGTGCTGGGCCTGATGGGCGTGACGCGCCGGATGAGCCACTTCGACGACCCGTCACTGCAGATATGGTTCCAGATCGCCGCGCTCGGTGCGGGCCTGATCGCTCTGGGTCTGGCCGCCTTCCTGGTCCAGCTGGGCGTCAGCTATGTGCGCCGCGAACAGTTGCGCGATGTGACCGGCGACCCGTGGGGAGGCCGTACGCTGGAGTGGTCGACTTCGTCGCCGCCGCCGGATTACAACTTCGCTTTCACGCCCATCGTGCACGACCTGGACGCCTGGCACGACATGAAGCAGCGCGGCCATCAGCGTCCGGTGCAAGCCTTCAAGGCGATTCACATGCCCAAGAACACGGCGGCCGGATTCATCATCTCCATGCTCTGCGTCGTGGTCGGCTTTGCGCTGGTCTGGCATATGTGGTTGGTGGCGGGCTTGGCCTTCGCGGTGACGCTGCTGGCGGTCATCAAGCACACCTTCAATTACAAACGCGATTTCTACATCCCAGCGGAGCAAGTGACCCGCACCGAAAACCAACGCACCCGGCTGCTGTTGGCGGCCCAAGTCTGATCTTGCTGACCTTGCTGACATTCGGACATTGAAAAGACACTCCTCATGAACACTGCAATTGCATCTCCGGCCGGCAGCCCGCCGCGCTTTTATGACGATGGTGACCACCACCCGCAGCAGGGCACGCTGCTGGGGTTCTGGGTCTACCTGATGAGCGACTGCCTGATCTTCGCGGTGCTGTTCGCCGTGTACGCTGTGCTGGGCCGCAGTTACGCAGCTGGCCCGTCCGGTGCCGATCTGTTCAACCTGCCGCTGGTGGCGGTGAATACGGCGATGTTGCTGTTCTCGTCGGTCACCTACGGGCTGGCGATGATCGCGATGCAGCACGGCAAAAAGAAGGCTGTGCTGGGCTGGTTGGCGGCTACAGGGCTGTTGGGCCTGGCCTTTCTGGGTCTCGAGATCTTCGAGTTTGCCCACCTGATCCATGAAGGTGCGGGCCCGCAGCGCAGCGCCTTTTTGTCCTCCTTCTTCACCTTGGTCGGCACGCACGGCCTGCACGTCACCTTCGGCATCATTTGGTTGGTTACGCTGATGTTGCAGGTCAACAAAATGGGGCTGACGGTCGAGAACAAGCGCCGCCTGATGTGCTTGTCAATGTTTTGGCACTTCTTGGACGTGATCTGGATCGGCGTCTTCACCTTTGTCTACTTGATGGGCGTATTGCCATGAGCGAGCATTCGAATGATTCCGGCCATGACCACGGCAACAGCCACGCCGAAGACAATCACGGCGACGCTGGCTATCACGCCACCGTCAAAGGCTATCTGATCGGCTTTTTGCTGTCGGTCGTGCTGACCGCCATCCCGTTCTGGCTGGTGATGGCCAAGGTCTTGCCCACGTCGGGCCTCACCGCCCTGGTGGTGCTGGGCTTTGCCACCGTGCAGATCGTTGTCCATATGATTTACTTCTTGCATATGAACACTCGGGTCGAAGGCGGCTGGTCTTTGCTGGCGCTGCTGTTCACTGGGGTATTGGTGTTGATCATGCTGTCCGGCTCGATCTGGGTGATGTATCACCTGAACACCAACATGATGCCGGTGCATGACATGACCGACATGCGCAACATGCCTTGAGCTGCGGTGACTGACACCCACTTCACTGATCGTCCCTCCCGCCCGGCCAAGCCCGGTCTGGTGCTGGCCCTGCTGCTGCTGGCGGCCCTGCTGTTCGTCGGGTTGGTGGCGCTCGGCGGCTGGCAGGTGCAGCGTTTGAGTTGGAAAAAAGCGCTGATCACCCGGGTGGAGCAGCAATTGCAAGCGCCGCCAGTGCCGATCCCCGGGCCATCCGCTTGGCCCGGCATCAACCGCACCGCCGACGAATATCGGCGCGTGCAGTTGAGTGGCCGCTTTGATCACGAGCGCGAAACCTTGGTGCGTGCCAGCACGGCACTGGGCAGCGGCTTCTGGGTGTTGACGCCGTTGCAGACTGCGTCAGGCGTGTGGGTGCTCATCAATCGCGGTTTCATTCCCACCGAGCAGCGCAACAGCCTGGCCGAGCGTGCCGAGGCGGGCGAGCAGCGTATCAGCGGCTTGCTGCGCCTGAGCGAGGCGGGCGGCACCTTGCTGCAAGCCAATGATGCGTTGGCAGGGCGCTGGTATTCACGCGACGTGGCCGCCATTGCCGCCAGCAAAGGGCTGACTGCGGCCGCAGGGGCCACCATCGCGCCTTATTTTGTCGATGCAGCGTTGGCCGACGACGGGTCCGCCACCAAAACAGGCTCCTGGCCACGTGCGGGCCTGACCGTGCTGAACTTTCACAACAACCACGTCGTTTACGCCGTGACTTGGTTCGTGCTGGCCGCGATGGTGGCAGCGGCAGCGGCCTATCTGTTCTGGTCCGAACGGCTATTGCAGCGCCGCCAGCGCGCTTCTCCCAACGGCAGCGATGATGCTGCGGATGAATGAAGCGCAACACCTGCTGACGCTGGGGGTCAAGGACCACAGAAGCGAATCTGCCGAAGACCCGAGCGGCCGCAACAACCTGCTGCAATTGATACAGCTGCGCTGGTTGGCAGTGGGCGGGCAGCTCGCCACCATCCTGACGGTGCAGTTCACCTTGGGTGCCCAGCTCCCTTTGGTCGAGATGCTGGCCTTGCTGGCCGCGCTGTCCCTGTTCAATTTGGCCAGTTGGTGGCGCAGCCGCACGGCATCGGGCGTCATTCGCAACGGCGAGCTCTTCGTCGGCCTGCTGGTCGATGTGGCGGTGCTGAGCGCCCAGCTCTACTACAGCGGCGGCATCACCAACCCTTTCATCTTTCTCTACTTGCTGCAAGTCGCCATCGGCGCGGTGCTGCTGAAGCCTCGCTACATCTGGGCCATGGTGGTGGTGACCAGCTTGTGCTTTATCTTGCTGACGCAGGTGCATCGGCCGCTGAGCCTGCCCGAGCTGGCCGATGCCGCATTTTCGGGCCACTACATTGGCGGCCTGCTGATCTGCTTCACGCTGAACGCGGCCTTGCTGGTGATCTTCATCCACCGTATCGGCCGCAACCTGCGCCAACGCGATGCCCGCCTGGCCGACCTGCGCCAACGCGCGGCCGAGGAGGAACACATCGTCCGCATGGGCTTGCTGGCGTCCGGGGCGGCGCATGAGCTGGGCACGCCGCTGGCCACGCTGTCGGTCATTCTGGGTGACTGGTCACGCATCCGGCCGTTCACCGACGACCCCGAACTGGTGGCTGAAATCAAGCTGATGCAGTTGCAACTGCAGCGCTGCAAATCCATCGTCAGCGGCATCCTGCTGTCGGCCGGTGAGGCGCGTGGCGAAGCCCCGGTGGAAACCACGCTGCACCTGTTCCTGGATGAATTGGTCGCCGATTGGTGCAGCACACGTCCGGCGCAAGCGCTTGATTACCAGCGCGCCGGCCTGCCGGATCGACCGATCATCTCGGACTCGGCGCTGAAGCAAATGGTCGGCAATGTGCTGGACAACGCCATCGACGCCGCCCCGGGTCAGCCGGTGCGCTTGCAGGTGGATTGCGCAGGCGACCTGCTGACCCTGCGCGTGCAAGACCAGGGGCCGGGTTTTGCACCCGCCATGCTGGCCAATTTCGGCAAGCCCTACCATTCCACCAAGGGCCGGCCGGGCAGTGGCCTGGGGCTGTTTTTGTCGGTCAACGTGGCCCGCACGCTGGGCGGCAGAATCGTCGCCAGCAACAGAGCCGGTGGCGGGGCTGAGGTCGTGGTGACATTGCCACTGGCCGCCCTGACCCTGCACTAAGCCTAGATCCGGCAGATGACCGCTCACCACCGCCTCGGAGGCCCCATGTCCATTGAGATTTCTCTGCCCGCGCACCTTCACCCTTTGGGTGAGAGCGCTACGCCGCCGATTGAGCCGCGCTACGGCACGCTGGCTGCGTTGCTTCTCCTGGTGGGCATCAGCCCACTGCGTCGGCGCGCCTTGCCATCGCACCGCATCGCAGCCCAATCAGCCGCGTCCAACTGCCGAATCTAGGCTAAAGGATGAACCGTGGACGCTGAACGCCGCTTGCTCATCGTTGAAGATGACGATGCCTTTGCCATGACGCTGAGCCGCTCGTTCGAGCGGCGCGGTTACAGCGTCATGCGTGCCGCCGGGGTGGCCGAGGTGCCGGCCCTGTTGGCCCTGCACCGGCCGGACTACGCCGTGGTCGACCTGAAGTTGGCCAACGGCGCCTCCGGTTTGAGCTGTGTGCAAGCGCTGCACGCGCATGACAAGCGGATGTTGATCGTGGTGCTGACCGGTTACGCCAGCATTGCCACCGCCGTCGAGGCGATCAAGCTCGGCGCTCGGCATTACCTGGCCAAGCCCGCCAACACCGATGACATCGAAGAAGCCTTTGCCCGTGCCCAGGGCGATGCAGGCGTGGGCCTGACCGCCCGCACCACCTCGATCAAGACGCTGGAGTGGGAGCACATCCACGAAACCATGGCCTCCGCCAGTTTCAATATCTCCGAGGCAGCACGGCGCTTGGGTATGCACCGCCGCACCCTAGCCCGCAAGCTAGAAAAGCAGCGCATCAAATAAACCGCCGTTGGGCGGTGCGCTTGTAGGGCGGATCAAGATCCGCGTGCGGCCGACTGTGGCACCGGTGTTGCACCCGGCCGACTCAGGGACTTGCTTCGGTGCCAGCCGCCGAAATCCTGCGCGGGTCTCGACCCGCCCTACCTGGCCAACTCTCAGCTCTGCGCCGCCAAGCGCTTGTAGTACAGCGCCGAGCCGTGCAGGCGGCCTTCGGCACAGGTGTCGTAATCGGGGATTTCTCCGGCGCGCTGCCAGCCCAGGTGGGCGTAGACCGCCTCGGCTTGCGAGCCGGCCCGCGCTTCCAGCACCAGCAGCGTCCGGTTTTGCGCCACCGCCGCACATTCCACCCGGCTCATCAACTGGCTGGCCAAGCCCCGGCCGCGGGCCTGGCTGTGCACCATCAGGCGCTGCACCTCGCCACGATGGTGCGCATTGGCGCGTGGGCAGAGCGACAGTTGCACGGCACCTTGCAGCGGGCCGTCCTCGCCATCGCTCCTGCCTTCACAGGCAATCCATAGGCTTTGATGCGCACCGAGCCTGGCGAACACGCCGTGCCAGTAATCCAGCGCCGCATAACGCGACAGCGGTGCCAGAAACCCGAGGCTGGCACCCCGGTGCACACCGTCGATCAGCAAATCACACAGAGCGGGCAGCCATTGCAGGTCATGTGAGGCGAGTTTGCGCACGGCAAGGACCGGGCGGGCGATCAGTTGGCCGGCGAAGTGGTGTTCCCGCGGCGCGGTCGAGGAGCTGATGTAAGCAGAGGTCTGGAGCATGGCTGGCTGAAACTGCGGTCGAGATCGACGAGGCCGTCTTGTGAACGGTGCTGGTAATCCCTAATGCAAGTGCTGTGCCAGTGTTGGCCTGCGCATTCAGCCCTTGTGGCGGGTCGCGACCCGCCACAAGGGCTAAGGCCTGACCCAGACTTCAGGCTTCCAGCCCCGGCTCGGACTGCAAGCGCCCGCAACCGCCATGCTTGGCTTCGTAAATCGCCGTTTCAGCGCGCCGCAGCAGGTCGTCGATGCCGCGGTCGCCGTGGCGCAGCTTGGCCCAGCCGCCGCTGAAGTCCAGGGCGAAGCCCAGTTCGGCCTGTGCCCGCAGGGCCAGTGCTTCACGCATGCGCTTGTCCAGCCCCTGCGGGCCGAGGGCTTCGCAGCGCGCCATCAGCACCGCGAACTCATCGCCACCGACCCGGCCGGCCAAGTCGCCCAGCCGCATCTGCGCCGTCAGGCAACTGCCGAACAGGGCCAGCGCCCGGTCGCCGGCGTCCTGCCCGTGCTCGGCATTGATGGCCTTCAAATGGTCGACGTCCAGCAGCATCAAGGCCAGCGGCTCGCGGTGGCGGCGCGCCATCGACAACATGTCGACCGAGCGGGCGGCAAAGGCGCGGCGGTCGCTTAAGCCCGTCAGCCCGTCGGTCTGGGCGAGCCGCGCCAAGGCCGCCTCGGTCTCGCCGCGCCAAGCCAGTAGCAAGGCCGGCAGCGTCAGCAGCAGCGCCCACTGGCAGGCCAGCCCCAGGGCGGTGCCCAAGTGGGCGGGCGAAAAGGGGCGATCCAGCAGGTCGGTGAACAGCGCTTCGCTCGCACGCACGCTGCAAAGCAGAGCCAGCGGCAGGACGGCCAACAGCAGCAGCGCACGCCAGCGCCGGCTTTCCAGCCCGGGCAAGGCCTTGTGAGGCGTGGCGCGGGCCACGGGTGCCAGCTCAATGACGCGGTTGGGCAGCGCCAGCAGCAGCGCCGTCATGAGCAATTGCAGCGCCAGCCAGCCCTGCGCCCAACTTGCCCGAAAGGCCAAGTCATCAAACTGCCAGGCAAAGACGACCGGCATCAGCAGCGGTGCCATCAGCATCAGCGCCCGCCCTGGGCGCGGGCTCATCCACCGGTTCAGGGCCGCCCAGAGCGTGCTCAAGCTGGCGCTGAAGGCCAGCATCGCCAGGCTGTGCAGCGTGCGCTGCGTGCTGTCTGTCAACGCCTGATGGCCCACCAGTTCGCCACCCACCACGGCGCTGCCCGCCAACGCCAAACCGCCCAGAGCGGCCAGCCCCAGGCAGGCCTGTGCCCAGCGCGCCGCTCGGCTGCCATGCCGACCGATGACGCCCAGCAGCACGGCGGCGGCGGCCAGCGCTTGCAGGCACAGCAAATTGAACAGCGTGGCTTGATCGAGAGGCATAAAGAGACCGGAATGGTGCGGTGCGGCGATTCTCTACTGGCACCGACGCCCGAGGCGTGCCGGTGGCACGAGGCCTGAAACTCTTTTCTCAGCCCTCCGCCCGGTCATTCAGGGGCAAGCCACAGCGGCCAGGTCTGGCCAAGTTCGGCCGGACTGCCAGGCGGCAACCCATGGCGGCAAGTCCTGGGCGGGCATCGGCCGGGCGATGCCGTAGCCCTGCGCCAGTTGGCAGCCCATTTGCAGCAAGGACTTGCCGTGGGCGGCGGTTTCCACCCCTTCGGCGATGACATCGCGGCCGAACGCCGCCGCCAAGCTGATCACGCCTTTCAGGATGACCATGTCATCGGGATCGTCGAGCATGTCGCGCACAAAGCTCTGGTCGATCTTCAGCGCTTTCACTTTCAGGCGTTTCAGATAAGTCAGCGACGAATAGCCGGTGCCAAAGTCGTCGAGCGCAAACGACACGCCGAGTTGGGTGCAAGCCGCAATCGTCCGGGACACCTGCACGATTTCTTCCAGCGCGCTGGTCTCCAAGATCTCCAGCTCCAGACAGCTCGCGGCCACTTGCGGGTGGGTCGCCAGAATGGCGCGCAGTCGATCAAAAAAATCGACTTGCTGCAATTGCCGCGCGCCGATGTTCACACTGACAGGAATGTCCAGCCCGGCCCAGCGCCAGACTTCGATTTGCGTCAGCGCCTGGTCGATCACCCATTCACCCATAGCGATGGCCAGCGGATGCTGCTCAATCTCCGGCAGGAAGGACGCTGGCAGCAGCAAACCTTGGGCCGGGTGCTGCCAGCGAATCAGCGCCTCGACACCCGTCACTGCGCCGGTCAGCAAATTCACCTTGGGTTGGTAGTGCAGCAGCAATTCGTTCTCGGCCAGTGCGCGGCGGAAGTGCTCCAAGCTGTCGTAACGACCACGTGTGCTCCGGTCCAACTCGGTATCGAAGACGTGAACCCGATTTTTGCCCGCCAGCTTGGCTTGATACATCGCTTGATCGGCCTGGCGCAACAGTTGGTCCGGGTCGACCTCTTCGGCCTGCGGGTAGCGGGTCACGCCGAGGCTGGCCGAGACCTTGACGGACAGGTCGCCAATCTGCACCGGCTTGGACGCAGCGGCGAGCAGGCGGGCCAGCATGGGCTCGCAGGTTCGCGTGATGTCGAGGTCATCGTCGAGGTCAAGCAGCACCGCCACAAACTCATCGCCGCCCAGTCGGGCCAGGGTATCGCCCTCGCGGATCGCTTCTTTCAAACGGGACGCCAGAGCAATCAATAATTTGTCGCCGACTTCATGACCATATTGGTCATTGATGGCCTTGAAGCCGTCGAGGTCGAGATACACCACGGCCATGGCTTGAGCACGGCGCTGCGCCTGTATCAGCCCTTGCCGCATTCGGTCAGCCAACAACACGCGGTTGGGTAATTGGGTCAGCGCGTCGTAATGGGCAATACGCTCAAGTTTTTTTTCGTGAATTTTGCTGGCGGTGATATCTGAAATAAAACCTACATACTGCAATACCTTGTCTTGCGCATCGCGTACAGCGCTGACGTTCATGCGTGCTACATAATCACCGCCATTCTTGCGCCGGTTCAATAACTCACCCTCCCAGCAGCCCTTTTCTTTTAAGTCGGTTCGCATCGTGATAAAGATGCTTTTATCTTGCTGCGCGGAGCCGAGTAGGCGTGGATTCTGGCCCAGCGCTTCGTCGCGGCTGTAACTGGTGATGCGGGTGAATGATTCATTGACATCGATGATCGTGTCATCGGCGGCGGTGATCATGATGCCCTCGTTAGCATGTTTGAAGACATTGGCAGCGAGGTTGAGAACCGACAGCGCCTTCTTGCGCTCGGTAATATCGTGAGCGGTCGCGAATATGCCCTGTATTTGCCCGGATGCATCGTGAAACACCGCCGCGTTGTACAGCACATCGGTGAACTTCCCTGCTGTATGCATCAGCGTCAGCGGATAGTCGGTCACGAAGCCTTTGGCAAAGGCCTGCTCGCAGCAGGCCAGCGCTTGCTGGGGTTCGGTGAAGTGGTTGGCAAAGTCGCTGCCGATCATTTGCTGGCGAGGCAGGCCCGTGGCTTGCTCGGTGGCCCGGTTGACATCGGCAATTTTGCCGTTCGGGCTGATGGTCACGACCGCATCAAGGCTGGCCTCGATCAAACTGCGGGTGTAGCGATAAGAGGCCAGCGCGTCGGCCTCGGCCCGCGTGCGGGCTTTGATCTCGCGCAGGTCGGTGGCCACCAAGCTGAAGTAGTCGAGACGATCAGATTCGACCCGGCGGTGGACCGAAACATCGACCGGCAAGGCGGACCCGTCGCTGCAAACGAAGGCCATCTCGGCATGGAATTTTTCTTCATCACCGGACCGTAACAGGGCCTGCAACAGCGCCCGACTGGGCGGCGTGATCCAGTCGAGGATCGACGCACCGATCAGTTGTTCAAGCGGCATCTTGATGATCTCGGCGAGGCGGCGATTGGCATACAAAATCATGCCCTCCGTCGTCAGCAGACAAGCGCCATCGCGCATGTCCTCAATCAATTGACGGTATTGATGGTCGGCACCCTTGAGCATGTAGACCTGCTCGCCGCCCGCGCCCGCGATGACCAGTGCATCCACTTCGCCGTTGCGGATAGCGTGCAGCGTTTCTTCGGCTTCCTCCAGCCGGGCGCGGAGTTCTCGGTTTTCGGCGAGCACTTCATCATTGGCGCAGGCGGTAAGTTTCATGGTGTCTTTTTACGCAGATCAAGCCCCACCAAGACGCGCTCTGTATTCGACATATCGCCGATCATGCGGCGCAGCGGTAGCGGCAACTTCTTGACCAAGGTCGGCGCGGCAATAATTTGCTCGCCTTGCGCCAATTGCGGCTGCTGAAAAAGGTCAATCACCTGCAGTTCGTATTTGCCTTGAAGATGATCTTCGCAAATATTTTTGATATTTTCGATGGCCTGCATTGACCGCGTTGAACTGCCTGCAATATATAAACGAAGAATATAATTCTCAGTCAAATCGCTATCGGGCGCTTCATTCTGCGCGTCGATATCGAAGCTGTCGGAGCCTTTTGATTTAGGCATGGTTGCTCCCCCGATCATTCCCCTTGCTCCCCTCCTGATTGATGGGCCGTAAATCAAGGCCAATCAAAACGCGTTCAGTGTTCGACAGGTCACCGATGATTTTTCGCATCGGATCTGGCAGTTTTCGCACAAGGGTGGGAATAGCCAGGATTTGGTCGTTTTGCGCCAGTCTTGGGTTTTCAAGCAGGTCGATCAATTCAATCTTGTATTGCCCATGAAGATGCTCAGCACAGATTTTCTTCAAATTAATCAGGGCGGTTCTGCATTTTGGAGATGCGCCGGCAATATAAAGCCGCAGCAGGTATTGTTCAGGCTCTCGAGCGTCCGGATTGAATGTTGGCGACGTGGTTTTGTCTGAATTAACGTCCATGCTGGACCTCGCTATGTTGTGGATGACGCTGAGCTTGAGCGTCGGCTGCCTCGGCGGAATCGACCGCTCCCGCAGGCGCATCCGCCTGACGGCTGCGACTCATCTCCTCACGCTCTAGCAGCAACTGCGCGGCCTGTGCTTGTTGCTGCCCGATGATTTCCAGCGTCTCGGCTTGCCGGACTTCAAACTCGGCTCGCAGCGCGCTGATCTGCGCTTCCAGCGCCCGGCGCTGGATTTCCAATTCGAGTTGTTTGCGCTCAACGCCCTGTTTGCGCATCAATTGCCCAGCGCTCTCCAGCGCTTCTTGAGCCCGCCGGGCGGAGCCGGTCAGCACGCCGCCGGCACCCACATAGACCTCGCACAACTCCACGCCGTGACTGGTGATCAGGCATTCGCGTATTTGGTTGGAATGCGCCATGCCACGCGATTTGACGATGGACAGTCCGCGATTTCGCTCGCCGCCGATCTCGATGTCGCGCAACACCAACCACGTGTCGATCATGGCCGAAATGGAAACGTCGGTGGCGTCAGTCGCGCTGTGCTGGGAGGTCAAGCTGGTGAACAAGGCGGTGATTTGGCGGCCTTTGAGGAAGTCCGCCAGCCGCAGCAGCATGGCCTTGACGTCGGTTTTGTTTTCACCGGCGATGAAGGCGTTCAAGGGGTCGATGACCACGACCTGCGGCTGGAAGGTGTTGACGGCTTTGTGCATCATCGTCAGCTGCATTTCCAGCCCCGCAAACGACGGCCGGGTGGCCTGAAAATGCAGCAGACCTTGCTGCACCCACGGGGCAAGGTCGAGCCCAATCGAGCGCATATTGCGAATGATCTGGCTAGGCGATTCCTCAAAGGCAAAGTAGAGCGCCCGTTCGCCGCGACGGCAAGCGGCGTCGCTGAAATGTGCGGCCAGAGCGCTCTTGCCGCTGCCCGCCATGCCCGAGACCAATACGCTGCTGCCGCGGTAATAGCCGCGCCCCCCCAGCATTGCGTCGAGCCGGGCGACGCCGGTCGGAATGCGCTCGGTCGAGACACTGTGCTGCAAACCTAAGGAGGTGATGGGCAGCACCGAAATGCCGTCTTCATCGATCAGGAAGGGGTACTCGTTGGTGCCCTGCGTGGAGCCACGATACTTGACCACGCGCAAGCGCCGTGAGGAGGTTTGCTCGCTGACCCGGTGGTCGAGCACGATGACGCAGTCGGACACATATTCTTCCATGCCCTGGCGTGTCAGCGTTTCGTTGCCGCGCTCCCCGGTGATCACGGCGGTCACGCCCTTTTCCTTCAGCCAGCGGAACAGTCGGCGCAATTCGGAGCGCAAGATCAGCGGATTGGGCAGGCCGGCGAACAGCGACTCAATCGTGTCGAGCACCACGCGCTTGGCACCGATCGAGTCAATCGCATAGCCCAGGCGAATGAACAGCCCTTCGAGGTCGTACTCGCCGGTGGCCTCGATTTCATTGCGTTCGATGTGAACAAAGTCGAGCAGCAGTTTGCCTTGGGCAGCAAGCTCTTTCAGGTCAAAGCCGAGCGAGGTGACGTTCTGCGTCAGGTCGTCGATATTTTCCTCGAAGGCCATGAATACGCCCGGCTCACCAAACTCGGTCGCGCCGCGCACCAAAAATTCCATCGCCAGCAGCGTCTTGCCACAGCCGGCGCTGCCGCAGACCAGCGTGGGCCGCCCCTTGGGCAAGCCGCCGCCGGTGATTTCATCCAGGCCCTGGATGCCGGTGGGCGACTTGGGGAGCTGCAGCCGGGCCACCGTCACCGCCGGGTTCAAGGTCTCGTCCATCGTCGATCCTTTGTAGGCTTCACACGCTTTGCACGCTTCACCCACCTCAAACGTTTAGGGGCGGGCTTTGAATCCAACTCGATATTGAGGTCTCCGCGCAGCGATTCAACCCCCACATCGCCTCCGGTGGGCTCAAATTCTGTCTTGAAATTTGACGGCATACAAGCCAAAAAGCTTGACCGAGATCAGGACAGCCGCGTGGGGCTGCGGTGCCCTATCCAGCGCAGTCCAGAGGTTGAGAGCTTTTGTAGCGAGCGGCTGTCAGGCTTGGGCGAAGGAGCACGGATGCCGGAACGTACTTCAGGTACGTGAGGATTCCGAGCACCGCCCAACGACGCATGGCGGCCGCGCAGTAAAAAGTTCCAGAGGTTGAGAGCTTTTGTAGCGAGCGGCTGTCAGGCTTGGGCGAAGGAGCACGGATGCCGGAACGTACTTCAGGTACGTGAGGATTCCGAGCACCGCCCAACGACGCATGGCGGCCGCGCAGTAAAAAGCGCTCAACCTCTCGAATTTACTGGAAGGCCACTTCGGCAAAGCTGCGCAGCTTGCGACTATGCAACTGCGCCAGCGGGCCGCTGCGCAACAGCTCGACGGCGCGCAGGCCAATGCGCAGGTGCTGGTCGACGCGTTCGCGGTAGAACTGGTTGGCCATGCCGGGCAGCTTGATTTCGCCATGCAGTGGTTTGTCGCTGACGCACAGCAGGGTGCCGTAGGGCACTCGGAAGCGAAAGCCGTTGGCGGCGATGGTGGCGCTTTCCATGTCCAGCGCGATGGCCCGGCTTTGGCTGAAGCGGCGCTGTGGCCCGCCCTGGCGGTCGTTCGGCAGCAGCTCCCAGTTGCGGTTGTCGGTGGATGCGACGGTGCCGGTGCGCAGCACGCGTTTGAGCTCAAAGCCGCGCAGCTGCGTCACGTCCGCCACGGCCTGCTCCAGCGCCATTTGCACCTCGGCCAGCGGCGGGATCGGCACCCAAAGCGGCAGGTCTTCGTCCAGCACATGGTCCTCGCGCACATAGCCGTGGGCCAGCACGTAGTCGCCCATTTGCTGGCTGTTGCGCAGGCCGGCGCAGTGGCCCAGCATCAGCCAGGCATGCGGGCGCAGCACGGCCACGTGGTCGGTCATCGTCTTGGCATTGGCCGGGCCGACGCCGATGTTGATCATGGTGATGCCGCTGCGGTCGCGCCGCAGCAGGTGATAAGCGGGCATTTGCGGCAGGCGCGGCGGGATGGCACCCAACAGGTCATCCGGCCCGGCGTCGCAGCCAATGCGGCGGGTCACGACATTGCCCGGCTCGACGAAGCCGATGCAGTCGTCCAGCTCATGCGGCTGGGCCGGGTCGGGCCGGGTCTGCATCAGCTCGTGGCCCATGCGGATGAACTCGTCGATGTAGAAGGGGTAGTTGGTGAACAGCACGAAGTTCTGGAAATACTCGGCCCGCGTGCCGGTGTAGTGGCGCAGCCGGTGCAGCGAGTAGTCGACCCGCGGCGCGGTGAACAAGGCCAGCGGCTGCGGGTCGCCCGGTGCCACTTTGTGCGTGCCGTTGGCAATGCTGTCGTCCATGGCGGCCAGGTCCGGCAGGTCGAAGACATCGCGCATCAACTGGCGGCGCTCCGCCGGCACGCCGCCCTCAATGTGGTCATGGTCGCCCAGCGCAAAGTGCAGCGGTATCGGCTGCTTGCTGGTGCCCACCTCCAGCGCGACGCCGTGGTTTTGCAGCAGCAATTGGAACTGCGCCAGGTCGTAATCGCTGAACAGATCGGGCCGCGTCAGCGTGGTTTCATAGCCGCCCGGCCCGGCCACAAAGCCGTAAGCCAGGCGCGAGTCGGCCTTGACCACCGTGGCGGTGTTCAGGCGCACAAAGGGGTAGCAGGCGCGCACTTTGCCCAGGTCTTCCCCGGCGATGAAGCGCTGCAAGGCGTCGCGCAGATGGGCCACGCCGGTGGCGTAGATTTTTTGAACCTGGGTCAGCGCGGCCGCCGCGTCGTCAAAGTGCTGGGGGGCAAAAAAAGGTGGGTTCGATTGCATGGAGTGGCTTCGCGTGGCTTCGGTTGGGCTGCGGTCATTGTGGCCTGCGCCTGCGCCTGCGGGGTCGTAGGGCGGGTCTAGACCCGCGGGCTTCGTTGCCGATGGCAGGCACCAAAGCAGCACCGTCGGCCGTTCGATTGCGGCCCGAGCGCCAGCGTCGGCCAGTCGGTCGGAGCCACGTAGGGCGGGTCTAGACCCGCGGGCTTCGTTGCCGACGGCAGGTACCAAAGCAGCACCGTCGGCCGTTCGATTGCGGCCCGAGCGCCAGCGTCGGCCAGACGCGGGTCATGACCCGCCCTACCTGGAGCCGCTCAAGCATGGCCGCTGTGGTGTTTTGCTCGTCCACCGGGCGGGGTGCTGAATTGCGCCAGGATATGCGCGCTCATGCCGCGCGCCAGTTCATGCTCTTCCAGGAAGACTTTGCCCAGGCTTTCCTCGCGCAGCAGGGCCGCTTCTTCCTCGTTGTGGGTGCGCAGCACGACGGCGATGGCGGGGTTGAGGGTGCGCGCAATTTCGACCATCTTGCGCACATTGAGCGTGTCCGGGATGGCAATC
The DNA here is from genome assembly GCA_044339175.1 of Roseateles sp. Lineage (GTDB taxonomy): Bacteria > Pseudomonadota > Gammaproteobacteria > Burkholderiales > Burkholderiaceae_C > Paucibacter_A. The sequence goes on along the minus strand of JBIIVZ010000008.1, from coordinate 1,545 downwards.
ACCAGCATCGCGGCCTTGGCGATGTGGGCCTGAATCAACACCTCGGGCGTCAGCGCATCGCCGCAGACAGCGGGAATGCCGACCTCGCGCAGGTTGTCCACCAACTCGCGGTTCTGGTCCGCCACCACATAGGGGATGTGCTGCTCGCGCAGCGCTTGCGCAATGCGCTGGCCCACCAACCCATAGCCCACCAACACCACTTGGCCAGTGAGCAAGTGGTGGTCGGTGGTGGAGGGCAGCTCGGCCAGCGGGTCATCACGGCGCTCCAATCGCCGAGCCAAGTCGGAGCGCTGCAAGACCCATTGGCGCAGCGGCTCGATGGCGCTGAACAGCGCGGTGTTGGCCGCAATCGAGATCAGCGCGCCAGCCAGCACCAGGCTCTGGCCTTCGGCCGGCATCAGCCCGAGCGCGACGCCGAGCCCGGCCAGGATGAAGGAGAACTCGCCGATCTGCGCCAAGCTGGCACCGACCGTCAGCGCGGTGTTGAGCGGGTAGCGAAAGGCCAGCACCAGGGCCACGGCGGCCAGCGTCTTGCCGATCATGATGATGGCCACCACGACCAGCAACTTGAACGGCTGCGTCCAGATGACGGACGGGTCAAACAGCATGCCGACCGACACGAAGAACAGCACGGCAAAGGCGTCGCGCAGCGGCAGCGTCTCCTCGGCAGCGCGATGGCTGAACTCTGATTCGCGCATCATCATGCCGGCGAAAAACGCCCCCAGCGCGAACGACACATCGAACAACTTGCCCGCGCCGAACGCCACGCCCACTGCGATGGCCACCACGCTCAAGGTGAACAGTTCTTGCGAGCCGGCGCGGGCCACCGCCCACAGCAGCTTGGGCAAGACCCGCCGGCCCACCACCAGCATCAGCACGATGAAGGCGCTGACCTTGGCCAGCGTCAGCGCGATGGTCTTCCAGAGGTCGCCTGGAACGACCCCGGCGGCGGCGTTCCCACCCGCACCCAACTCCGCACCCGGCGCTTGCAGCAGGCCGGCGAGTGCCGGCAGCAGCACCAGCACCAGCACCATGACCAAGTCCTCCACCACCAGCCAGCCGACCGCGATTTGCCCGTTGACCGACTTCAGCAAGCCCTTGGCCTCCAGCGCCCGCAGCAGCACCACGGTGCTGGCCACCGACAAGCACAGGCCAAACACGATGGACGCCCCCAAGCCCCAGCCCCAGATGTGGGCGGTGGCCATGCCCAGCAAGGTGGCGACGGTGATCTGGACGATGGCCCCCGGCACGGCGATGCGCTTGACCGCCATCAGGTCGTCCAGCGAGAAATGCAGGCCCACGCCGAACATCAGCAACATCACACCGATTTCCGCCAACTGGCTGGCCAGGCCCACGTCCGCGACAAAGCCGGGCGTGGCCGGCCCGATCATCACGCCGGCCAGCAAATAGCCAACCAGCGTCGGCATCTTCAGCCGCGCAGCCACCAAGCCAAGAATCATCGCCAATCCAAAAGCGGCGGCAATCGTGGCGATCAAACTGACGTCATGCGGCATGCGGATCGCTCCCTGTGGCTTGCGTGTTGGC
>JBIIVZ010000007.1:0-18289 GCA_044339175.1 Roseateles sp. | reverse complement strand
CCGCAGGTGACCAAATGAGGGCCGCCCGCGAACTTGACCGCAGCGCCGCGGCTGGCGGGTCCGGCGCGCGCTGGCCGCGCTTGGCCCTCGCCGTCGCTCCCTTGCTGTTAGCCGGTTGCGCCAGCTTGAGCGCCGACGGCGGTTTTCAGCCGATACAGCAAGCCGCTGAGCAGCACCTGGGCAAAGCAGTCCAGCGGGTGCAGAGCGCGGCCGATCAGGACGCCGTCGGCGTGCGGGTCGCCGAGCTGCTGTCCAAACCGCTCAGCGCCGATGCCGCAGTGCAAATTGCCCTGCTCAACAACCGTGGCTTGCAAGCCAGTTTTCAGGCGCTGGGCATTGCCGAGGCCGAGATGGTGCAAGCCAGCCGTCTGCCCAACCCAGGGTTCGGCATCGGCCGGCTGCAACGCGGCAGCGAGCGGGAGACCGAGCGCTCGCTGTCCTTCAACCTGGCGCACTTGATCGCGCTGCCGTTGACGCGGCAGATCGAGGACCGGCGCTTTGCAGCCGTCCAGCGCGAGGTGTCGATGGCCGTGTTCTCGTTGGCCGCCGAATCTCGCAAAGCCTATTACGTCGCGGTGGCGGCCGAGCAGACCGCGCGTTACCGGCGTGATGTCGTGGCCGCAGCCGACGCCGGTGCCGAGTTGGCCAAGCGGTTGACGCAGGCGGGCAACTGGAACAAGTTGCAGCAGGCGCGCGAGCACAGCTTTTTCTCCGAGGCGGTGTTGAATGCCGCCCGCGCCGAGGCCGCACGCAGTGTCAGCCGCGAGCGCTTGATCCGCTTGCTGGGGCTGTGGGGCGCACAGACCGCCTTCAGCTTGCCCGAGCGCTTGCCCGATTTGCCAGGCCAACCGCAAGAGCGACCGGACATCGAGCAGTTCGCGATGACGCAACGGCTTGACGTGCAAGCGGCCAAGCAGCAAGCCGAGGCCACGGCCAACGGTTTGGGCCTGAGCAAGATCACGCGCTTTGTGAACGTGCTCGATCTGGGCTACCGCAGCAATCTGTCCAACGAGGTGCCGCGTCAGACCGGCTACGAAATCAGCTTCGAGCTGCCGCTGTTCGATTGGGGCGATGCGCGCATCGCCAAGGCCGAGGCGGTCTATATGCAAAGCCTGCAACGGGCGGCGCAAGTGGCGGTCGAGGCACGCTCCGAGGTGCGCGAGGCCTACCTCGGTTATCGCTCGTCCTACGACATTGCCAAGCACTACCGCGACGACGTCGTGCCCACGGCCAAGCGCATCTCGGACGAGAACGTGCTGCGCTACAACGGCATGTTCATCAGCGTCTTCGAGTTGCTGGCCGATACGCGGGAGCAGATCGGTGTCGTCAATGCGTCGATCGAGGCGCTGCGCGATTTCTGGCTGGCGCAAGCCGATCTCGACATGGCGCTGATCGGCAAGCCCCGCTTGCCCGCTGGCACGGCACCTACAGCGGTCTCCGGCAGCGCCGGCCCCGCCCATTGATTCAGGAGCACGCAAAAATGGTTTCTCGACGTCGTTTTTTCCAGGGTGCTGGTGCCCTGACCGCTGCCGTTTCGGCCACTGCCGTCAGCCGCGTGGCGCTGGCCGCCTTGCCCGAGCCGGTCCTGCAGACCAAGCCGGACACGATGCCGCCGCTGCTGCCCGAAACCGGGCGGCCCTACAACCCGGTGGTCACGCTGAACGGCTGGACCTTGCCCTGGCGCATGAACCAGGGCGTGAAGGAGTTCCATTTGGTCGCCGAACCGGTGCTGCGCGAGTTGGCCCCGGGCATGAAAGCGCATCTGTGGGGTTACAACGGCCAGTCCCCCGGCCCGACCATCGAAGTGGTGGAAGGCGATCGCGTGCGCATCTTCGTCACCAACCGTCTGCCCGAGCACACCAGCGTCCACTGGCATGGCCAGCGCCTGCCCAATGGCATGGACGGCGTGTCGGGCCTGACGCAGAAGTCGATCCAGCCGGGCAAGACTTTCGTCTATGAGTTTGTGGCGCGCCGCCCCGGCACCTTCATGTATCACCCGCATGCCGACGAGATGACGCAGATGGCGATGGGCATGATGGGCTTTTGGGTCACCCACCCCAAGCTCAAGAATCCGCTGATCGACGCGGTGGACCGGGATTTCTGCTTCCTGTTGAATGCCTTCGACATCGAGCCCGGTGCGGCCACGCCCAAGATCATGACGATGCTGAACTTCAACCTGTGGGCCTGGAACAGCCGCATCTTCCCCGGCATCGACACGCTCAATGTGCGCAAGGGCGACAAGGTGCGGATTCGCGTCGGCAACCTGACGATGACGAATCACCCGATCCATCTGCACGGTCACGAGTTCACCGTCACCGGCACCGACGGCGGGCCGACGCCCAAGACCAGCCGCTGGCCCGAGGTGACGACCGACGTGGCAGTGGGGCAGATGCGGCAGGTCGAGTTTTTGGCCGACGAGGAGGGCGACTGGGCTTTTCATTGCCACAAGAGCCACCACACGATGAACGCGATGGGCCACGATGTGCCGACCATGATCGGTGTCGATCACAGCCGGGTGGTCAAGCAGATCAGCAAGCTGGTGCCCGACTACATGGTGATGGGCGAACGCGGCATGGCCGATATGGGCGAGATGGAGATGCCGCTGCCCGACAACACCGTGCCGATGATGACCGGCGCAGGCCCGTTCGGCGGCGTCGAGATGGGCGGCATGTTCTCGATCCTGAAGGTCCGCCGTGACCAGAAGCCGGGCGACTACAGCGACCCCGGTTGGTACCAGCACCCGAAGGGCGAAGTCGCCTTCGAGTGGACCGGCGCACTGCCCGAGCCGGCCCGCTTTGCGGCCGAAGGCGGGCAATCGATGCCGCGCCAGAAGCCCGGCAAGCAGGCCACCGAAGTGACCGTGCGCAAGCCCACGGGCCACGCAGAGCATTGAGCCATCCCCATCCCAATCAACTCCGACAGGAATTCACTATGCAACTGATCCAACACCTGCGTGCCCTGAGCCTCAGCACCGTACTCGTCAGCTTGGCCGTCACCAGCTTTGCCGCCCACGCCCACAGCAAGGACGAGCACGCCAAGACGGCCGCTCCGGTCAAGCTGGAGCAAAAGGCCTGGGGCATTGCCGCCGAAGCCAAAACAGCTCAGCGCGTCGTCAACATCCGCATGAGCGACGCGATGCGCTTCACGCCCAGCCTGATCCAGGTCAAGCTGGGCGAGACGGTCAAGTTCGTCATCAAGAACGAGGGGCAGACGCTGCACGAGTTTGTGCTGGGCACCAAGGCCGAGCTCGACGAGCACGCGGCGCTGATGCTCAAGTTCCCCGGCATGGAACACGACGAGCCGTATATGGCCCATGTGCCGGCCGGCAAGACCGGTGAAATCGTCTGGACCTTCAACCGCGCCGGCGATTTCGATTTTGCTTGCCTGATTGCCGGCCATTACCAGGCCGGCATGGTCGGGCAAGTGAAGGTCAGCGCCACGCTGGCACCGGTCAGCTTGCTGACGCCAGCTGTGGCTGCTCAGCCTGTCGTGGCGGCTGCCGCCGACTTCAGCGACGGTGAAATCCGCAAGGTCGACAAGGCCACTCAGCGGCTGACGATCAAGCATGGCGAGATCAAGAACCTCGACATGCCCGGCATGACGATGTTGTTCCGGGTCAAAGACCCCGCCTTGCTGGACAAGGTGAAGCCCGGCGACAAGGTGAAGTTCAAGGCCGAAAGCGTCGGCGGTGCGATCCTCGTGACCGAGATTCAAGTTGCCGAGTAAAAAGTTCTCACCCTCACAAGAAACAAAACTTTTTACACCCCGAAATGCTGGCCGATGCTGCGGCCATCGGGTGCGTCCTGCTGCTCATGTCCCCCACCGCGCTGGTCCCGCGAGCACGCCGTTTCTTCGCGAACGCCGGGCACCGCCAGGGGCCTAAATTGCTCTCAGGCAGCCGTCACAGCAGCGAAATGCTCGACCTTGGGCGGCTCAGCAAAGAACGGGCCGACCAAGCCGCGCCAGATCTGGAACAGCGGGCCACCGCGGAAATGCTCGGTGTGGTCTTCCAGCGTGGCCCATTCAATCTGCAAGATGTAGCGCTCGGGCGATTCGATGCCGCGTTTGAAGCTGGCGCTGATGAAGCCCTGGGCTTGCGAGATGGCGCTGCTGATGCCCGCTTGAAGTGCGGTCTCGAAGGCCGCTTGCTGGCCGGGATGGATGCGGATATCGGCAATTTCAAGAATCATGGCGGGCTCTGGGGTTGGACAGGGAAGCGGGAATGCTAGCGCAAGCGTCTGTAAAAGCCCGCCGCCGTACGCCGACTCTGCGTCGTTGTGCCAAAGCGGGGCGCAAGCGAATCGGTGCGGCCACGGCCCGTAATAGCCCGTACATTTGCGAGGCAGGAATTTGCTCTCGCCCGCGCCCGATGACCGAACCGCGACCCATGAACTCCATGGCACACCATGCACAGTGACGACCTTCAAGCTGAAAATCTGGCACTCAGGCAGCAATTGCAGGGCTTGCTGCGCGAGGCTCGGTCGAACGAAGACAAGTTGCAGCGCTTCGACCAGCTCGAACACCGCTTGATCGGGGCGCGCTCGATTGCCGAGCTGATCCGCTTGCTGCTGAACGAATACAAGCTGGCCTTCGGCGTGGAGTTCGTGACGCTGGCACTGCTGGACCTGAAGCTGGAGACCACCCGTGCGCTGGAAGCCGATGGCCGCGAGGATGTGAAATGGGCCGGCCTGACGCTGCTGCAATCACCGCTGCTGCTGCAGGGCTTGTACGGCCAGCAGTTGCAGCCCCGGCTCGGCCCGTTTGATGCCGTGGCGCATGGCCCGCTGTTCAATGCCGGTGCGGCCGCGACTGCGACTGCGATAGGCTCGGTAGCGCTGTTGCCCTTGAGCCGCCACGGTGAGCTGATCGGCAGCCTGCACTTTGGCAGCCCCGACCCGCAGCGCTACGACAGTGCCAGCGGCACCCAACTGCTGGAACGGCTGGCCGCGCTGGTGTCCGTCTGCCTGGAAAGTGCGCTCAACTTGGAGCGGCTGAAAATGGCGGGGCTGACCGACGTGTTGACCGGCGTCCACAACCGGCGCTATTTCCAGCACCGCTGCCAGATCGAGATCAGCCAAGCGCGGCGCTACCAATACCCGCTCGCCTGCCTGTTCCTGGACATCGACAAGTTCAAGAGCGTCAACGACAGCTATGGCCATCCGGCCGGCGACGAGGTGCTGCGCACGGTGGGCCAGGCGATTCAATGCCAGTTGCGCGCCGGTGACACGATTGCCCGCTACGGCGGTGAGGAATTCATCGTGCTGCTGCCGCGCGCCCCGGCCCTGCACGCGCGTGAAATCGCCGAGCGGATACGCAGCAGCATTGCCGACAAGACCTTGTCGGCCGCCAGCCCGAATATGGATCCTGATGCCCAGCCGCAGGCTGGCAATACTGCTTTTGGCGTGACCATCTCGATTGGCCTGTCCATGCTGGCGAACGTGGACGCAGGTCGCGACCAAGAGCTGATGGCCGAACGCTTGGTCGCCGCCTCCGACAAGGCCCTCTACCGGGCCAAGCAAGAAGGCCGCAACCGGGTGGTTTACGAGGGGGCCTGACAGGTCAGCCGGCGTAGGGCGGGTCAGCCCGGCCCGTCAACTCGGCACCGCGCTGCAGCGCACCGCCGTCATCTTGAAGCCGGGTATCTTGCCGGCCGGGTCGAGCGCGCTGCCGGTCAACAGGTTGGCGGCCGCCTCCCAGTAGCAGAACGGCAGGAACACCTGCCCCAACATCACTTCGGGGCTGAGCTGCAGCAGTGCCTGCAGATGGCCGTGGCGGGACGCCATTTGCACCGTTTGACCGTTCTGCAGATGCAGGGCGGCGGCGTCTTGCGGGTGCATGCTGATCTGCGGCTCGGGCGACAAAGCGTCCAGCGCCGAGGCGCGGCGCGTCATCGCACCGGTATGCCAATGTTCCAGCACGCGGCCAGTGCTCAGGATCAGCGGGTAGTCGCGGTCAGGCTGCTCGGGGCCGGGCATGAAGCGGGCCGGCACCAGCGAGGCGCGCCCATCCGGCGTCGGGAAGTGCTGCTCGAACAACACCGCGTGGCCGGCTTCATGCTCTTGCGGGGCCGGTGTCACCACCGCCTCTTGCTGGCGCAAACGGGACCAAGGCACACCGGCCAGCGGTGCCATCACCGAACGCATTTCCTCGAAGACCCGGCTGACCGGTGCCTCGGCCGCTTGCGCACCCGCGCCGTCCGCTGTTTGCCAATAATCCCAGCCCAGGCCCAGCCGGTGCGCCAGTTGTTCGAGGATCCACAGGTCCTGTCTGGCCTCGCCGGGCGGGTGCTGGGCCGGGCGGCCCAGTTGAATCAAGCGATCGGTGTTGGTGTAACTGCCCCATTTTTCGGCATGCGCCGAGGCCGGCAGGATCACATCGGCGAGCAACGCGGTCTCGGTGGCAAAGATGTCTTGCACCACCAGATGCTCCAGCCGCGCCAGCGCCGTGCGCGCATGGTCCAGGTCGGGGTCGGACATGGCCGGGTTCTCGCCCTCGACGAACATGCCTTTGATGCGGCCCTCGAAGGCGGCGTGGATGATTTCGACCACGGTCAGGCCCGGCTGCGCGCCCAGCGGCGTGCCCCACAAGGCTTCGAACCGAGTCCGCACATCGTCATGGTCGACGCGCTGATAGTTGGGCAGCATCATCGGGATCAAGCCAGCGTCCGACGCGCCCTGCACGTTGTTCTGGCCGCGCAACGGGTGGAGGCCGGTGCCGGGGCGGCCGATCTGCCCGGTGATCATGGCCAGCGCGATCAGGCAGCGCGCGTTGTCGGTGCCGTGCACATGCTGGCTGATGCCCATGCCCCAGAAAATCATCGAATTGCCGGCCGTGGCGTAGCTGCGCGCCACCTCGCGCAGCAGGGCCGGGGCAATGCCGCAGATCTCGCTCATGCGCTCCGGTGTGCACTCGGCCACCGCAGCTTTCAGCGCTTCAAAACCGTTCACGCGGGCTTTGATAAAGGCCGGGTCGGTCAGGCCTTCATCGATGATCACATGCAGCAGCGCGTTCAGCAGCGCCACATCGGTGTCCGGGCGGAAGGCCAGGTGATGGCTGGCAAAGCGCGCCATCGGTGCGCGGCGCGGGTCGGCCACGATCAGCTGAGCCCCGCGCTGGACGGCGTTCTTGATGAAGCTGGCCGCCACCGGGTGGTTGGAGCTCGGGTTGGCTCCGATCAGCAAGATCAGGTCGGCAAATTGAACGTCGGCGACCGGATTGCTGACCGACCCCGAACCGACGCCCTCCAGCAAGGCCGCCACCGAACTGGCATGGCAGAGCCGGGTGCAATGATCGACGTTGTGCGTGCCAAAGCCCTGACGCACCAGCTTCTGGAATAGATAGGCCTCCTCGTTGCTGCCTTTGGCGGAGCCAAAACCAGCGAGAGGGCTGGTTTCCCGCTGTGAGTCGGCCAGCGGGCTGGTTTTCTCCAACAAGTGCCCATCACGCAAGCGTGCCAGCCCGGCGGCGGCAAAGTCCAGCGCCTCCTCCCAGCTGGCCGGGCGGAACAGCGCCTCAAGTGCCAAAGCACCGCTGCGCACGCGGGCGATGTCGGCCGGGTCCTTGGCGACTCCGGCGCGGCGGATCAGCGGGGTTTGCAGCCGCTCATCGCTCTGCACATAGTCGTAGCCGTAGCGGCCCTTGACGCACAGGCGGCCGTGGTTGGCGGGGCCGTCGCGACCCACCGCTTCGATGATCTGGTTGTCCTTCACGCGGTAGGTCAGCTGGCAGCCCACACCGCAATAGGGGCAGACCGAATCGACCTCGGCATCCGCCACTTGCAGCGCCGCACCGTTGGCCGGTGTCAGCGCGCCGGTCGGGCAGGCCTGCACACATTCGCCGCAGCCGACGCAGCTGCTGCTGCCCAGCGCTTCTTCCGAATCGAAGGCGATGCGGGTGTCAGCGCCCCAGCCTGCAATGCCCAGCACGTCGTTGACCTGAACGTCGCGGCAGGCGCGCACGCAGCGCATGCATTGGATGCAGGCGTCAAGCTGCACGCTGATGGCCGGGTGGCTGCGGTCCGGCGGCGGCGGTGCGGCCGGACGGCTGAAGCGCGGCGCTTCCAAGCCCATCGTTTCGCACCACTGCGTCAGCTCTGAGCTGCGCGTGTGGGCGGTGCTGGGCGCTTTGGCCGCCAGCAGTTCCAGCACCATGGTCTGGGCTTTGCGGACGCGCTTGGTGTTCAGCTGGACGGCTTGGTCCGGCCTTGGCTGGCGGCAGCAGGACGCCGCCAGCGCCCGTTCGCCGTCGATCTGCACCACGCAGGCGCGGCAGTTGCCGGCCGGGGTCAGGCCGTCTTGATGACACAGATGCGGGATGCTGATGCCCTGCCGCTTGGCCGCGCTCAGAATCGTTTCGCCGGGGCGGGCTTGCAGGGCTTGGCCGTCGAGGGTGAAGGAAATGTCGGGTTGCGGCTGGGGCTGCAAGTCATGCGTTCTGGCGTTCATGAGGCCTCCAGCCGTGTTGTCGATTCAGATGTGAATTCCTGCGGGAAATAGCGCATCGCGCTGCGCAACGGGTTCGGGGCGGCTTGGCCCAGCCCGCAGATCGAGGCGTCGGCCATCACGCTGGCCAGGTCTTCCAGCAGCGCTTGATCCCATTCCGGCAAGCGCATCAACTCCACCGCCCGCTGCGTGCCTTCGCGGCAAGGCACGCATTGGCCGCAGCTTTCATGCTCGAAGAATTCCATCGCGTTCAAGGCCAGCGCGCGGGCGCTATCCCACTGCGAAAACACGATGACCGCCGCCGAGCCGATGAAGCAGTCGTGCTCATGCAAAGTGTCGAAGTCCAGCGGCACCTGGGCCAGGCGGGCCGGCAAAATACCGCCCGAGGCACCGCCGGGGAAATAGCCGTACAGCTGGTGGCCAGCTTGCATGCCACCGCCATATTCGTCGATCAGCTCTTGCGCTGTGATGCCGGCCGGTGCCAGATGCACGCCCGGCTTGTTGACCCGGCCCGAGAGCGAGAACGAGCGCAGGCCGCTGCGACCGTGGCGGCCGAAGCCGCTGAACCAGTCGGCCCCGCGTTCCAGAATCTCACGCACCCAGTACAGCGTCTCCATGTTGTGTTGCAGCGTGGGGCGGCCGAACAGCCCGCTTTCGGCCAGGTAGGGCGGGCGCTGCCGTGGCCAGCCGCGTTTGCCCTCGATCGACTCGATCATGGCCGATTCTTCGCCGCAGATGTAGGCCCCGGCACCGCGACGCAAGTGCAGGTCAGGCAGATCAGCACGCGCCGCTTGCAGGGCCAGGATCGCGTCGGCCAGCACTTGGCGCAGCGCGTGGTATTCGTCGCGCAAGTAGATGTAGACGGCCGCCGCCTCGACGCAATGGGCGGCGATCAGCAGGCCTTCCAGGAACCGGTGCGGTTGCTGTTCCAGGTAATGCCTGTCCTTGAAGGTGCCGGGTTCGCCCTCGTCGATGTTCACTGCCATCAAGCGCGGTGCCGGCTGCCCGCGCACGATGGCCCATTTGCGGCCGAGTGGAAAGCCCGCTCCACCCAGACCGCGCAAGCCCGATGTGCTCAAGGTCTTGATCGTCTCGTCAACACTGCGCTGCCCGGCAGCCAACTCGTCCAGCACTTGGTAGCCGCCCGCTGCGCGGTAATCGGCATAGCTTGTTTCGCTTTGGGGCGCTGGCGGCAGGTCCTGGGTCAAACCCTGTTGCAGCAGCGCCAGCACCTGCGGCGCATCGGCGTGATGAACCGGCCGCTGGCCGACCACAGCCACCGGTGCCTGTGCGCAGCGGCCAACGCAGGGCACTTCGATCACCCGCACCGCGCCGCTACCGTGCAGGGACTGGCGCAGACCGGCGCTCAAGTCGGCGCTGCCGGCGATGGCGCAACTGAGCGAGTTGCAGACCCGCACGGTCAAGGCCGGCGGCGCGGTGTCGCCGTCGTAGACGATGTCGAAGTGGTGATAAAAGCTGGCCGCCTCGTGCACCTCGGCTTGGCTCAGCTTCAGCTCATCGGCCAAGGCCGCCAGCATGTCGACACTCAAATGCCCTTGGGCATCCTGGATCAGGTGCAGATATTCGATCAACAGGTCGCGCTGTCGTGGGCTGTCGTCCATCAGGAGCTTCAACGCGTCGCGCGCCACACTGCTGGCCTGCCTGCCACGCAAGCCGCCGCCCTTGGCTGGGTGCTGCAGGCTGGCTGAAATGATGGGGATGATCAGGTTCATCGAGCTATTGTGCGTGCTGGTCGCCGCCCGCCATTGCGCTAAGTCCTTGCCGGCTGCGCTGCGATACTGCACAGCTGACAAGGAGCTGATGTGGAGACGTTGCAGATTGCTTTGGACGGGCGCGGCGTGGCCCGCATCATCATGAATCGCCCCGAGGTGTTCAACGCCTTTGATGAGGCGATGATTGCCGAGCTGGGCCAAGCGGTGGCGCATTGTGTGGCCGACCCGGCGGTGCGGGTGATCGTGCTGGCGGGGGCCGGCAAGGTCTTCAGCGCCGGTGCCGATGTGCAGTGGATGCGGCGTGCCGCAGCGGCAGCGCAAGAGGCCAATTTGGCCGATGCGCGTCGCTTTGCCGACATGCTGCATGTGATCGCCACTTGCCCGAAGCCGACCCTCGCCCGCATCCACGGACTGGCGCTGGGCGGCGGTATCGGCTTGGCCTGCGCCTGCGACATCGCCGTGGCCAGCAGCGAGGCCAAATTTGCCGTCAGCGAGGCCAGACTGGGCATTTTGCCGGCCGTCATCGGCCCTTATTTGATCAAGGCCGTCGGTCCGCGTCAGGCGCGCCGACTGGCGTTGACGGCCAGCCGCATCGATGCGCAGACCGCTCTGCAGATGGGTCTGGTGCATGCGGTGGTGGAGTTGCCGGAGCTGGACGCCGCCATCGAGCACTGGAGCACCGAGTTGCTGGCCAGCGGCCCGGTCGCGCAAACCGAGATCAAGCGGCTGTTTGATCAATTGGCCGACGGCGCTATCGACGAACAAAGTAGTGAAAAAACGCGCGAATTGACCGCCCGCACGATTGCCCGCGTCCGCATGGGCGACGAGGCGCGCGAGGGTTTCGCGGCATTCCTGGCCAAACGGCCGGCCGCCTGGATTTTCAAGGATTGAGACGAATCGATGGACATGACGATGACAACAACTGAATGGCGGGTGGCGGCACAAGAGCCTGCTTTGATCGCCGTCGTCGGTGCCGGCATCATGGGTGCTGGCATCGCGCAGGTGGCCGCGCAGGCCGGTCACCCGGTGCTGTTGCTGGACCTGCGCGAGGGCGCTGCGGCGGCGGCCATTGCCCAAATCGGCAAGGCGCTGGACGGGCAAGTGGCCAAGGGCCGCATGGCCGCTGCGCAAAGTGCGGCCGTGCTGGCACGCATCCAACCGGCGGCCGCGTTGGCCGAGTTGGCGCAAGCGGCGCTGGTGATCGAGGTGATCGTCGAAAAACTGGAGCCCAAGCAAGCCTTGCTGCGCGAGCTGGATGCCTTGCTGCCGGCGGGAGCACTGATCGCCACCAACACCTCGTCGATCAGCGTCACCGCGCTGGCCAACGGCATGCAGCATCCGCAACGCCTGGTCGGCATGCACTTCTTTAACCCGGTGCCGGTGATGAAGCTGGTGGAGGTGGTGTGGGGCAGCGAAACGCAGGCCGATGCGGCCGCAGTGATTGCGGCGCTGGCCAAGCGCTGGGGCAAGACACCGGTGCATGCCAAGTCCACGCCGGGTTTTATCGTCAACCGCATTGCCCGGCCTTTTTATGCCGAAGCGCTGGCGCTGCTGCAAGAGCAGGCGGCCACGCCGGCCGTCATCGACCGCGCCTTGCGCAGCGCCGGCTTCCGCATGGGCCCTTGCGAGTTGATGGATTTGATCGGCCACGACACCAACTATCTGGTGACGCAATCGGTCTTCGAGGCCAATTACGGGGACAAGCGCTATCAGCCCTCACTGGTGCAAAAAGCGCTGGTCGATGGCGGCCGACTGGGCCGCAAGGTGGGCCAAGGCTTTTACAGCGGCGCGGCTGAACCGTCCGCCGCCGTGCTGCCGCCGACCACCGCGCTGGCGCATATCGACGTGGTGGGGCGCGGTGCGCTGGTGGACGACTTGGCCGCCTGGTTGACCCACCGGGGCTTGACCTTCACCCGGGGCGAGTCGGCCAATTGGACCGGCTTGGTGATTGGCGACACCCATGTGCACCTGAGCCGCGGAGTCAGTGCGGCGCAACTGGCCCATGACCGCCAGCACCCCGACTTGGCCGTGATGGATTGGCCGTTGGCACCGGACCGGATCGACGGCTTGGCGCTCGCTTTCGCACCGAAGACCAGCAGCGCTTCGCGCGCCCATGTGGAGGCGGTCTGGCACGCGCTGGGCTGGGAACTGCTGCTGCTGCGCGATGTACCGGGCTTGGCCGTGGCGCGCACGGTCGCGATGTTGATCAACGAGGGCTGTGACGCGGTATGGCAAGGTGTTTGCGACCAACCCTCGGCCGATCTGGCCGTCAAGCTGGGCCTGAACTACCCGGCCGGCCCGTTCGAGTGGCTGGCTCAAGTCGGCCCGGAGATGGCCGTGGACCTTCTCGACGGCCTGTTCGCCGCCTACCGCAGCGAGCGTTACCGGGTCAGCCCGTTGTTGCAGCAGCAGCGCTGGAGTTGCTGAGCTGTCCCTGCCCTGCAAAGCCCGCTTGATCAGTTGGGGACAGAGCTACTCATGGGTACTGAGCCCGCGCACAAGGCAGCACCTGCGTGCTGACTTGTGGCTGGCGAAGGCCAGGGCGCTTGCAAGCGCCCTGGCATGAGGGCGATCTGTCCCGCAAGAACCCGCTTAAAGTGTTGGGGACAGAGCTACTCGCGAGTACTGAGCCCGCGCACAAGGCAGCACCTGCGTGCTGACTTGTGGCTGGCGAAGGCCAGGGCGCATGCAAGCGGCCTGGCATGAGGGCGATCTGTCCCCAATACTAAAGGAGCATCCTCAGATGCGCCTGCGCTTGCAGCAGCGGAGGCAGGCAGTGCTCGACCAGCTGGTCCATGCTCATGCGGGTGGCGTGGACGCTGATGTTCATCGAGGCGACGACGTCGCCGCGGTAGTTCTTCAACGGTAGGGCGACGGTGCGCAGGCCCAGCTCAAGCTCTTGGTCGATGCAGGCATAGCCGAGCGAGCGGGCGCGGGCGATCTCGATACTCAGCCGTTCGGGGTGGACGATGGTGTGCTGCGTCAGCGCGGTCAGCGCTTGGCGGCTGACCCAGGCTTCGACATCGGCCTGTGGCAAGGCTGCCAACAGCACTCGGCCATTGCCGGTGCAATAAGCCGGCACGCGGCTGCCCGGCTGCATCGTCGGTGAGACCACCCGTCCGGCGCTGGCTGCGGCGATGCAGATCACGTCATTGCCGTCCAGCACACCGGCCGAGCTGGCTTCCTTCATGGCGTAAGCCAGTTTGTGCAACTCGGGTTCGATGATGCGCGGCAGGCGGGCCGAGTGCAGATAACTCTGGCCCAGCCGCAAGACCTTGGGCGTCAGTGCAAACATCTTGCGGTCTTGCGCGATAAAGCCCAGGTGGGTCAGCGTCAACAGATAGCGGCGCGCGGCGGCACGGGTCAGTCCGGTCAGCGCGGCGACTTCACTGATGGTCAGGCGCGGGCGCTCTTGATCAAAGGCCTCAATCACGGTCAAACCCTTTTCCAGCCCAGCCACCAGATCGCGTTTCAGGGGCAATTTTCCCGCGTAGGCGGACTGTGTCTCCACGGTGGGTTCATTGGACGGCACCGTGAGGGTGGCCAGGTCTTCAAAGGCGCGAGCTGCTGACATAAGTGGCTGGGGCGTTGCGCGCCCGGATTTCACTGGTTAGAAACAACGCATCGGCCGATTGATTTGCCTGACTGGCAAATTCAGCCGATACGAGGCTGATAGATGTGAAAAAAACATAATCCCCAAGACGAGTATGCCATGTGACTTGCTGTAATTTTGACTCGTCGGGGTCCTGGTGGATGAAAGTTTTACCAATTGGTCAATTTTGGCATGGTGAAATGACCGCAAGCGTCTTTGCAGCGTGCGGCGAAGAGCGTTTCAACACCGCTCAAATGAACTTGATCGTGTGAAAGTACCCCTCAATTGAACCGATAGTGCAAATTTGGAGAAATTATGCTTTGCTCACTTTGCGACAGCTGCCGAGGTAATCAGTCCGGGCAGTGACTTTGAGGGGCTGCAGGGGCGAATTTGCAGCCGGATGGGCGATTGGCGAGCCAGAGCCCGGTGGGGCAAAAATATTGGCAGGTTTTCAGTTGGCAAAGGTGTTGTCGCGCTAAAGTTTTGCGACGCTCCTGCCGAAGCAGATCATGAGGGTGGTTCATTGGTTGGGTGAAGAGAACATATATGAACGACAAAAATTCAGATCCGATGATCGAAGTCAGTCAGGTCACGGTCGGCATGTTTATCCACCTGGATCTGGGTTGGATGGCTCACCCGTTTCCGCTCAGCAGCTTCAAGCTGAGTTCTGAAGAGCAGTTGCAGATATTGCGCCGGCTGGGGCTGGCGAAGGTGCGTTGGTGCCCGGAGAAAAGCGATCTGCAGGCCCAAGCCACGCCGGAGCCAGTGCCGGAGCCGGTGTCGGTACTGCCTGTCGAGCCGGCGTTGGCCGGGCTGGTGGCGGCCGCCACGCCTGAGGCGTTGGCGTTGGCTGCGCACCGCGCTGCACTTGATGCGCAGCGCGCCTCGCTGCAGTTGTGCGAACGCCAGTACGGCGAGGCGGCCAGCTCCTTCCGCGCGGTGACGGAGCAGGTCTTGCAGGACCCGAAGCTGGCCGGCGCTCACTCGTTGGCGTTGACCTCCGCGCTGCTCGACAAGATGCTGGTCCCAGGCGACTTGAACATCCGCTTGCTCAACGAGGCGGCCGGCGACCGCAGTGCGGCGCACGCGCTGAATGTGTCCATCATTGCGCTGCTGCTGGGCCGCACGTTCGGCCTGAATCGGGCCGAGATGATGGACCTGGGCGTGGGGGCTTTGCTGCACGACATCGGCAAGGTCGAGTTGCTGCCGCGCCTGCGCAACCGGGACGACGGCTTCTCGGTGGCCGAGACGCAGATGTATCAACAGCATGTGGCCAAGGGCGTGGCGCTGGGGCAGGCGATGGGCTTGACGCCCGGGCCGTTGCTGATCATTGCCCAGCACCATGAAAACGCGGACGGCAGCGGCTTCCCGCAGCGCCTCAACATGGACCGCATGAGCACCGGCGCACGCATCGTCGCTTTGGTGAATCGGTTTGACGGCTTGTGCAACCCGCTGCTCAGCTCCAAGGCCTTGACGCCACATGAGGCGCTGTCACTGATCTTCGCCCAGGGGCGCAACCGGTTTGACGCCACCATGCTGAATGCCTTTATCCGCATGATGGGCGTTTACCCGCCGGGTTCGGCCGTGCAGTTGACGGACGACCGCTACGCGCTGGTGGTCGCCGTCAACACCTCGCGGCCGCTGAAGCCCCGGGTGATGGTTCACGACCCCAAGATTCCGCGCGAAGAGGCCTTGGTGCTGAATCTGGAGTATCAAGCCGACTTGGGCATCAGGCGCAGTTTGAAGGCCGAACTGCTGCCCCGGGCCGCGCTGAGCTACTTGAGCCCGCGTGCCCGCCCGGCCTACTTTTTCGAGCCGGTGGGTGGCGAGTTTGCTGTGGCGCTGGCTGCCTGATGCTGCACAGCCTGCCGCGTCTCTTGCCCTACAGCAAGGCCGAGCCGTACGCGGCCATGCTGGAAGGCTTGCTGGATGCGGTTTGGCTGGTGGACGGGCGCACGCGCTGCATCTTGGCGGCGAATGGCGCGGCGCTGCGCTTGTCGGGGCTGACGACCGAGCAATTGGTCGGGCAAACGGTGGAGGCGCTGGCCAGCACGCCCGAGGATGCGATGTTCTGGATGGATGCGGCCAGCGATACCCGCGCCAGCCTCCACTCCGACACCTTGATGCAGCATGCCGATGGCAGCCTGCTGTGGGTGACCCGGCGCATCAGCTACTTCGCCGCCGGCCCGCAGGCGGCTGACGGCTACTGGTTGGTGGCCATGCGCGATCAGACCCAGCGGCGCCAGAGCGAAGACGAGCGCGAGGTCCTGGTGGCCGAGCTGCAAGCGACGCTGGAGTCCACTGCGGACGGCATTCTGGTGGTCGATCTGCTCGGCCAGATGCGCTCTTGCAACCGTCGTTTCGCCCTGTTGTGGGGCATTCCCGCCGATCTGCTGCAACAGCACGATGACGCCGCCGTGCAAAGCTGGATGCGCTGCTGCGTGCTGGAGCCCGAGGCTTACCTGCTGCGCCTGAGCACCATTCAGGCGGCCCCGCTGCAAGAAAGCAGCGATGTCATCAAGCTGACCGATGGCCGGGTGCTGGAGCGCGTGTCCTTGCCGCAACTCAGTCGCGGGCGCGCTACCGGCCGGGTTTTTTCCTTCCGGGACTTGAGTGAGAAGCTGGCCGCCAGCCAGCGCATTGCCGAGTTGTCGCACTCCGACATGCTGACCGGCTTGCCCAACCGCCGCGCGCTGGCCGAGCGGGTCGAGCTTGCGCAAGCGATCGGGCGGCGCGAAAACATGCCTTTTGCCCTGCTCAATGTGGACCTGGATCGTTTCAAGCAGATCAACGACACGCTGGGCAATGCCTACGGCGACCGGGTGCTGAAAGAAGCGGCCGAGCGGCTCAAGGCCTGCACGCGTGAGGTGGACATGGTGGCGCGGCTGGGCGGCGATGAGTTCGCCCTGCTGATTCATCAAGCCGATATGCGGGGTGCCGAGCAGGCGGCGCTGCGCGTGCAGGAGGCGATGTCGCGGCCCTTCAGTTTTGACACCCTCAGCTTTACCGTTACTTGCAGTACCGGCATTGCGCTCTTCCCCGCCGACGGGGCGAGCGCCGACGCTTTGATGGCCAGCGCCGAGCGGGCCATGCACTGGGTCAAGGAAAGCGGCCGAGGCACCTTCCATTTCCATCAACCGCGCAAGGACATCGACTTGTTGTCCCGCATGCGGCTCGACCATGCGATGCGCCAAGCCCTGCACGAAGGCCAGTTCCGCCTGCACTACCAGCCGCAAATTTCTCTGGTCAGCGGCAAAGTCATCGGTGCCGAGGCCTTGATCCGCTGGCGCGATCCGCTGCGCGGCGAGATTTCGCCGGGCGAATTCATCCCGGTGGCGGAACAAAGCGGTTTTATCGTGGCCATCGGGGAATGGGTGCTGCAGCAGGCGGTCGAGCAGGCGGCCACTTGGTTGCGCCAAGGCTGGCCCATGCCGGTCGCCGTCAATGTGTCGGCGCTGCAATTTCAGCAAAGCCAGTTTGCCGATTCGGTGGCCTTTGCGCTACGCAGCTCCGGCTTGCCGCCCGAGTTGCTGGAGCTGGAGCTGACCGAATCCATTCTGGTCGGCGATGCCGATGAAGCGCTGCAGCGCTTGCAAGCGCTGGCCGCTTTGGGGGTGGGCATGTCGATCGACGACTTCGGCACCGGCTATTCCAGCTTGGCCTATCTGAAGCGCTTTCCGATCCAGCGGCTCAAGATCGACCGCAGCTTCATCCAGGGCCTGCCCGGTGATGTCAGCGACGCCGGCATCGTCAACGCCATCATTCAGATGGGCCGGGCCTTGCGCTTGCACGTGATCGCCGAAGGGGTGGAAACGCAAGCGCAGCGCGATTTCCTCGCCCGCGCCGGTTGCGACGAGTTTCAGGGTTTTCTCTACGCGCCGGCGCTCGACCCGAGGGCGTTCGAGGAGCGCGTCTGGCGGCCCGCCAATGCGGCCAATGCTCAATCGGCGCGTGCGATGCCGCGCTTGGCCGGCGGCTTCCTGGCCTGATCGCGAAGCCCGCCCGCTGGAACGCCGTCAGGTGGGCAGCACAATGGTGGCTGTCAGCCCAACAGGATGTTCCATGATCTACAAATTCAAGTCCAAGGCCGGCTCCGACGTCATCATGCTGAGCGCCCACGGCGACCAGATGTTGACCCTGCTCGGCCGCGAGCCCTCGGCCAAGGGCTTGATCGATGTGCCCGATCTGGCCGCGGCGATCACCGCGCTGGAGCAGGCAGTAGCCGCCGATGAAGCCCACTTTGCCCAAGCGCAAGCCGAGGCGGAGGCGGCGAATCAGCCGCTGCCAAGGCGGACCGGGATCAGCCTGCATCAGCGCGCCTGGCCGCTGATCGAGCTGTTGCGGCGCAGCCAAAAAACCGGCCAGCCGCTGGTCTGGGGTGTTTGAGGCGATGCCGCTCGACCGCAGTACGCGCATCCTGGCGATCCGCCACGGCGAAACCGCCTGGAACTTGCAAGCCCGTATCCAAGGCCATCGCGACATCCCGTTGAACGGCCAGGGCCAAGCGCAAGCGAGACGCCTGA
>JBIIVZ010000178.1:0-5485 GCA_044339175.1 Roseateles sp. | reverse complement strand
CCGCCATCTGGTCCTCGCTCGCCCGGTCCCCCAGCAACGCCAGCACCGGGTCCACCGGCACCATCCGCCCGATGAAGAACGTCACCGCCAGCAAGCCCAGATAAGTGCTGGCGACGACGAGGGCAAAGCTGGCCAGCTGCTTTGCCCACCGGGCCGCCGACAGCGTGCTGGACCTCAACGCTTGGTCACCGGGGCCAGGTAGGTGGAGTCGGACGTCGGCCCGAGCTTGAAGCCGGTCACGGTGGCCCGCAGCGCGGCGACCTGGGTTTGCTGGAACAGCATGATGAAGGGGCTGGTCTGGCGGAACTCGGTCTGCAGGGCTTGATAGAGCTTGGCGCGCTTGGCGGCGTCGCGCTCCAGCAGGGCGGCGTCGGACTTCAGCGTCAGCGCCGGGATGTCCCAGGCGTTGCGCCAGCTCAGCGGCTTCAGTCGGGCCTCGTCGCTGTTGTCCGGGTTGCGGGCAAAGGTGTCGGCATTGGTGTGCGGGTCCCAGTAATCGGCCCCCCATTCGCCGATGTAGATGTCGTGCTTGCGGGCGCGGTACTTGGTCAGCGTCTGCTTGCCGTCGCCGGGGATGATCTCGATGGCGATGCCGGCCCGCTTGGCGGTCTGCTGGATCGCCTCAGCAATGCCCTGCACCGGCTGCGCCGTGCGCACGTCCATCGTCACTTTGAAGCCTTCCCCCAGACCCGCTTGGGTCAGCAGGCTTTTGGCCTTGGCGACATCGAGCTTGAACGGCCGCTCGCTGCTGGCCCCGAGCAGGCCTTGCGGCAGAAAGTTCTGCTGCACCACGCCGATGTCCTTGATCAGCGTGGCCCCGATGGCGTCGTAGTCCACCAGCCATTTGAATGCTTCGCGCACCTGCGGCTTGGCCAGATTGGGGTTCTTCTGGTTCAGGCTCAGGTAATAGACGGTGCCCTTGGCGGTGGACGTCAGCTGGATGTCCTTGTTAGCGGCCAGCGCGGCCAAGTCTTGCGGTGCCAGGTTGCGGGCGATGTCGACATCGCCCTTTTCCAGCAACAAGCGCTGGGTGGCAGCCTCCTTCACGTGGCGGTAGATGACCCGCGCCAGTGCCGGCTTGGGGCCGTGAAACGCGTCATTGCGGTCCAGCACCAGCAGCTCGTTGGCGCGCCATTCGCGCAGCTTGAACGGGCCGGAGCCGGCATGGTTGAGCTTCAACCAGGCAGCGCCCAAGTCGCCGTTCTGGGCCTTGCCGAGCAGCAGCTTTTTGTCGACCACCGAGGCCACATTGGCGGTCAGGCAGTTCAAGACAAAGCTCGGCGCATACGGCTTGTCGATGTCGAACTGCAGCGTCAGTGGGCCGGTCTGGCGCACCTTGGCCGCCACATTGGCCTTGTCCCAACCGAACTGGGTCAGGATGAAGGCGGGGGTTTTGTCCAGCAGCACGGCGCGCTGCAGCGAGAACACCACGTCCTCGGCGCTCAGCGGGTTGCCGGAAGCGAAGCGCAGGCCGGGCTTCAGTTCGAAGCTGAAGGTTTTGCCGTCGGCAGACACCGTCCAGCTTTTCGCCAGCAAGCCGCTCAGCTTGGACGGCTCGCTCGGGTCGAGACGGATCAGCCGTTCGTAGGTGTTGCCGATGATTTCGCCGCCCGAAATCTCGAACGACTCCGCCGGGTCCATCGTGATGATGTCGTCGAAGGCAAAGGCCTGCACCAGCGTGTCGGGCGGGGTGGCAGCTGTCGCCGGGCCGGTCAGGCTCAAGCACAAGCCACTGGCCAGCAGCAAGGTACGGCGGTTGAAAAATTTGACGGTCATGCGCTGAGCTCCGGAAGTCGCTGCATTGTCCAACAGCAGATCAGCCGGATTTTTGACCCGCCCAGCGCGCCGCTGCTTGATGCTGATTCAGACAAGCATTTGCCGTGCCAGTTGCTGGCCGCTCAGCCAAGCGCCCTCCACCTTGCCGCCGTTCAGCCAATCGCCGCACAGCCCCAGGCCGCTCTGCGCCTGCCAGGCACAGCCTTGCGTCAAGGCCGGGGCCGAGTCGGCATAGCGCCAGCGTTGCGCGCTCCAGGTCTGCGGTGCCGGGCCACCCAGGTCGGCAAAGGCTTGCAGCAACAGGGCGGCCACCGCTTCGGGCGGCTGCTCCACCTGCGCTTCGCTCCATTCGGCCTCGGCATGCAGCAGCCAGCTTTCCGCGCCCGTTCGGCCCGGCTTATCGCTGTTGCGGGCCAACCAGCGCAGCGGCCCTTGGTTGACGAAGGCAGCGTCGAAAGGCAACTCCACCGGCTCGGCAAATTGCAGCATCAGCGCCCAGCAAGCACGCATGCGCACGCTGGCGGCCAATTCAGCCAATTCCGCCAGGTCGGGCAAGGCACTGGTCTGCAGCAGTGGCAGCACTTGCGGTGCCGGCAAGGCCAGCAGCACCGCCGCAAACGGCTGCTCCAGCCAGCCGCCCTCGGCCGTGCGCAGCCGCCAACCGTCGGCATCGCGGCGCAGCTGATCGACGGTGGCCGAGGTCTGCAGCGGCAGCGCTTGCGCCAGCCAGTGCGCCGGTGCGGTCATGCCCGGTGTGCCGACCCAGCGCTGCAACGTGGAATCGAGTCGATGCTGGTCCTGCGCTCCAAACACCTGCAGCCGGGGTGCCCACAGCGCAGCGGCACCGGCGTCGCTCCAGCGCTGCAGTTCGGCGCGAAAGTCCGGGTGGCGGGCGGTGAAATACTGCGCGCCGTGGTCGCATTGCCAGTCGTCGCCGCGCCGGGTGCTCATGCGGCCGGCCGGGCCACGGCTTTTGTCGAACACCGTGACAGCGTGGCCGGCTTGCTGCAGCGCCGTGGCGCAGGACAGCCCGGCAATGCCGGCACCGATCACGGCCAGCGAGGAGTTGGGATTCATGGCGTTCCATTTCGATCAAATACGGTCTGGCGGTGCAAGCTCGTGCAGCTCCTCGCGCGAATTGTGCCCATGGCGGGCCGGCTGCGCCCGCTCCGAGCGTTTCGCCTTGTGCAGCGGCGGCCCAATTTTTTCGACCCTGCTGGATGCAGGGCTTCTCGGCTACCCTGTCTTTCATGAATTCAGTCCACCCTAAAAAACTACTGCTGAGCAAGTGGACGGCCGTGTCGCCGCAGGCTAAAGAAAAGCACTTTCTGGTCGCCCGCGTGATCCAACCCGACCTGCCCCAACTCCATCAATTGCCCCAACTACCAACCGCCAAGATCGAATGGGTGGAGCTGGAAGCGGTGCATTCGGGCAAAAGCCAGCGCATCGGCTGGCGCGAATTGAAGGACAGTGCGCAATGGCGGCAGGGCTGGGTATGAGTCTCGACTCCTTCCCGACCGGCTTCAAGGCGCTGATCATCGGAGCCAGTGGCGGCATTGGTGCGGCCATGTTGGCGCAGTTGCAGGCCGACCCGCGTTGCGGCTTGGCGCTGGGCCTGCACCGCCAATCGCAGCCGCCGATCGACTTTGACGACGAGGCCAGCGTGGCCAGCGCCGCCGCCAGCGTCGCCCCGCTGGGGCCATTCCACGTGATCATCAACGCCGCCGGCGTGCTGCACGCGGCGCAGTTCATGCCAGAGAAAAAGCTCGGCGACCTGAGCTACGCGCAACTGCTGGCCACCTTCCAGGTCAACACCTTCGGCCCGGCACTGCTGCTGCGGCATTTCTCGAAGCTGCTGGCGCGCGAACGGGCGGTACTGGCACTGCTGTCCGCCAAGGTCGGCAGCATCGAAGACAACCAGCTGGGTGGCTGGTACAGCTACCGCGCGTCCAAAGCGGCGCTGAATATGCTGCTGAAAACCGCCGCCATCGAGGTCAAACGTAGTCAGCCGCAAGCGGTGCTGGTGGCGCTGCATCCGGGCACCGTCAACACGGCGCTGTCACAGCCGTTCCGGGGTGGCGAGATCGGCCGCCCGGCCGACGTGGCCGCCGCCGAAATGCTCGCCACGCTGGATTTGTTGACGCCCGCCGACACCGGGCAATTTCGAAGTTACAGCGGGGTGCGGCTGCCCTGGTAGCCCGTGTCGAGCGTGATCACGCGCCGTCCACGCCGAGCTGGTGTAGCTTGATCAAGCAATCGAGCCGCTTCGACGGGTCGCTGTCGTCAACCTGCCCGATCAGCGTTTCGCAGATCGGCGCGATACCGACAAAGCCGAGGATGTTGCGCTCCAGCGACTTGACGCTGTGGGCGCGAAAGTAATACCGGTAGACCAGCGCCGGCATGCCCATGGTGACGACGACCCGAGCCGAGCGCCCACTCAGACCTTTTTTGCCGTAGGGGTTGGAGCCCTCCTTCTTGAACGCAAAACCGGGCCGCGCCACCTGCTCCAAAAAGCCTTTCAGCAACGCCGGCATGTCACCCAGCCACAGCGGGAAGAACAGCAACATGTGCTCGCACCAAGCGATGTCGTCTTGCGCTTGTTGAAGCTGGACCGGCAATTGGCCATGCTCCCAATCCTTTTGCGAGCGCAACAGCGGGAAGTCGATCGTCGCCACATCAATCACCCGCACGGTGTGGCCGCCCTGCGCCGCGCCCTGCTCATAGGCCTGCGCCAACGCATGACAAAAATGCCTGGCCTCAGCGTCCGGATGGCCCTGGATGATCAGAATCCTCTTGCCCATGGCTCACCCTCGCTACCTGACCGTCAATGCTGGCGGTCCTCTGCGGCAAAGCGTTGATGCGAATCAATCGGGGATGTTCAGCCACAGCGATAACAGCGGTGAGGCCCGCCGGCAGCACCGATTCAGGGTGACAGCTCGACGCGGATCTGCAGCTCGCGCAGGCTGTGGCTTTCGGCGTCGCGGCTGCTGAGCACACCGCGCTCGGGGCGCTGCGGCGTGCTGCCGCTGCGCGCCACGGTCTGCCATTGGCCCAGCGGCAGCAGCACCACGGTTTGGGTGGACAGCTGGGACGAAGCTTGCTCGCCACCGGTGCCCGCACCCGGCATGCCTGCGGTCGCAGCGATGCGCGGGGCTTGCGCTTGCAGCTCCACCCGCACCGGCTGCCGACCGCCCGGCCAATGCGGCGTCACGGTGAAACCCTGGGTTTGTTCGAGCACGCTGCTGCGCGGCGCGGCCCAGACCTGGGTGCTGGCGTTGGGATTCGATCCTGCAGTTCCTGTGGCTGCGCTGTTCGGGTCCACTTGCGCCGTGTAATCGACCCATTGAATCGGCGTGCGCTCGGTCAGCTGCACGCGCGCTGTGGCACCGTTCAACACCAGCAAGCGCTGGGTGGGCGGTCGCTGCTCGTCCTCGCGCCGCTGGGTGCTCAGACCTGCGCCGCCGGACGACGTCACCGTGCCGGCAGTGCCGACCACCACCGCGCCGCCCTGCACCGCCGCCAAGGCCGCACCGGTCAGGCGAGACTCCACCCAGCGCAGCTCGACCCACAAGTTCTGCTGCGGGCCTTGCGCATCACGCGCTTGGCCGGCCAGCGGGATCAATAAAAACAGCAGGGCGGTGGCGACTTTTTTCATGCGGCTCAGCATAGCGGCCTCGCTGTGCAAACCCGTCGGCATCAGAGCTTGAGA
>JBIIVZ010000177.1:0-5494 GCA_044339175.1 Roseateles sp. | reverse complement strand
GCGTGGCTGCCCGACAAGATGATGGCCTTGGGTGCGAAATTGCGGATGAACTCATCCGACACGTCGTTGGGATGAATCTCGCAAAACACCGCCGCTTCGCGCACGCGGCGCGCGATCAGCTGAGTCACTTGGGAGCCGAAATCGAGGATCAGAACTTTGTCATGCATGGGGGTCATCTTGCTTTTTACTTTGCGGGACAAACTGCCAGAGCGTACTCACCAGCAGTGCTGCCTCCAATTGTTTAAGAGAGTGTGGAGGACGACGAGGCCAAGCGGCGGCGCGAAAAATGCCGCCAAGCGAAGAACAGCGACAGCGCTTGCAGCAGCGCACAAAAGTAGAACGGCGCGCCAATGCGCCAATCGCCCTGCGGCAGACCGGACACCAAGCCCAGCAGGCCGGCACCGACCACCGGTGCCGTCACCGCCATGACGCTGTTCAGCGAGGACACCGCGCCCATCGTCTGACCCTGGGTGCGCGGGTCGGCGGCGTTCGAGATCATGCTTTGAATGGCCGCGTTGACGGCGAAGCCCAGCACGTTGAACCCGACGATGGCATACATCATCCAGCTCTGCGTGGCCGCACCCCACAGCAGGTTGGTGATGACGCTGGACAGCAAACCCATCACCACCAGCCGCTTCGGGCCAAATATTTTGAGTAAGCGCGGCAGCAAAAAGCCCTGCACCAAGACCGCCATCACGCCGATGGCGAACAGCGACATGCCGTTCTCCTTCGGGCCCCAGCCGAACTTGAAGGTGGTGTACAGCACCCAACTGGTGTGCAACACCAATTGCGCCAAGCTGGACAGGCCGATCACCACCACCAAGGGACCCACATCGCCCAGCTGACTGAGCTTTTTCAGCGCACTGACCGGGTTGGCGGCACGCCAGGCAAAGGCGCGCCGATGCTCGGGCTTCAGCGATTCAGGCAGCACGAAATAGCCGTAGCACCAGTTGACCAGCGCCAACGTGCCGGCCACATAAAACGGCAAGTGCAGATTGATGGCACCGAGCAGCCCGCCCATCACCGGCCCCAAAATAAAGCCCATGCCAAAGGCAGCGCCCAGCATGCCAAAGCGCTTGGCCCGCTCTTCCGGGGCACTGATGTCCGCCACGTAGGCATTGGCCACAGCGGCATTGGCCTGCATCGCACCGCTGACCAGCCGCACGGCGATCAACATCCACAACGCCGTGGCCATCGCGGTGACAAAAAAGCTCAGCGCCAGACCGCAAAAGCCGATCAACATCACCGGCCGGCGACCAAAGTGGTCGGACAAGGCACCGAGGATGGGTGAGCCGAAGAAATTGGCGACACCAAAAGCCAACGCCACCGCGCCGTACCAAAAAGCGTGGTCGGCTTGCGAGCTGGTGAAGGTGCCGACCAACGGCGGCAGCACCGGGATGATCAGGCCGATGGAGATCATGTCGATCAGCACCGCCACCATGATGAAGCCCATGCCCGCCGCCCTGCCCCTGCCCCTGCCCTTGCTACCGCCGTCTCGTGCAGCAGTTGCTGTTGACCCTTGCTCGCTCAATCGACGTCCTTAGCTGCCGTGTTGTGAAAAAGGGGCCGAAGCCCCTTTGTTTCACCGCTCACTCGGAGCGGTAGTTGGGCGACTCCTTCGTGATCTGCACATCGTGGACATGACTTTCCTTCATGCCCGCCGAGGTGATTTCAACAAACTCACCCTTGTTCTGCATGTCTTCGATGGTGGCGCAACCGCAGTAGTGCATCGACGCCTTCAGGCCGCCCGCCATCTGGAAGATCACCTGCACGACCGAGCCCTTGTAAGGCACTTGGCCTTCGATGCCCTCGGGCACCAGCTTGGAGGTGTTGGGATTGTTGGCCGAGGTGTCCTGAAAGTAACGGTCGGCCGAACCCTTGGCCATCGCACCCATCGAACCCATGCCGCGGTAGCTCTTGTAGCTGCGGCCCTGGTAGAGGATCAGGTCGCCCGGTGCCTCTTCGGTGCCGGCAAAAGCGCCGCCCATCATCACGCAGTCGGCCCCGGCCGCGATGGCCTTGGCCAAGTCGCCCGAGTAGCGCACGCCACCGTCGGCAATCACCGGCACGCCGCTGCCGCGCAGGGCGGTGGCGACGTTGTCGATGGCGGTGATCTGCGGCACACCGACACCGGCCACGATGCGGGTGGTGCAAATGGAGCCGGGGCCGATACCGACCTTGACGCCGTCAGCGCCGGCTTCGACCAGCGCCAGCGCAGCGGCGGCAGTGGCAATATTGCCGCCGATCACGTCGACGCCGGGGAACTTCTGTTTGATCCAGCGGACCCGTTCAAGCACGCCGGCACTGTGACCGTGGGCGGTGTCGACGATCAACACATCAACGCCGGCCTTGACCAGCAGGGTCACGCGCTCTTCGGTGTCGTCACCAAAACCAACCGCTGCACCGACACGCAACTTGCCCTGTGAATCCCGGGCGGCGTTCGGAAAGCTGGTCTGCTTGGTGATGTCTTTCACCGTCATCAAGCCGCGCAACTCGAAGGCGTCATTGACGACCACGACGCGCTCCAGCTTGTGCTTGTGCATCAGCGCCTTGGCTTCTTCAAGCGAAGCGCCTTCCTTGACGGTGATCAGCTTGGCGGCGGGCGTCATCATCTCGCGCACCGGTAAATCCATGCGGGTTTCGAAGCGAAGATCACGGCCGGTGACGATACCGACCACCAACTTGCCGTCCAGCACCGGGAAGCCCGACACGCCGTGCAAGCGGGACATCTCGACCACTTCACGCACGGTGGATTCCGGCGTGGCGGTGAACGGGTCGAGCACGATGCCTGACTCGTAGCGCTTGACGCGGGCGACTTCAATCGCCTGCGCTTGCGCAGAAAGGTTTTTGTGAACGATACCGATACCGCCTTCCTGAGCGATAGCAATCGCCAGGCGGGCCTCCGTCACTGTGTCCATGGCGGCGGACACCAGGGGTAGGTTCAGACGGATGTTGCGGGAAAGTCGGGTAGCAAGACTGGTGTCGCGAGGCAACACCTGGGAGAACGCTGGCACCAGCAAGACGTCATCAAAGGTGAGCGCTTTTCCGAGTAGGCGCATAAGGGGAAGCTCCAAACGCAAAGCGGCATTATACGGAGGCCGACGAGCAGGCCCGGCGGACCGGCCTTCGCAAGTCGACATCGTGTCCTGTCAAAGCAGGCCAAAGCCCTCGCTACACTCGAACTATGCTCTGCTCAAAACGCCCTTTCACCCTGCGCCTTCAAGTCGGGCTTGGCCTGCTGATTTTGTGCCTGTGCAGCCCGGCGCTGGCGCAATGGGTATGGCGCGATGCCAGCGGCAAAATGCAGTTCAGCGACTTGCCGCCGCCGCGCGAAACGCCGGAGCGCGACATCCTGAAGCGCCCGCCAAATCAGCAGCAGCACCAAGCCGTCGTCGTATCGCGCTACCTGAGCCCCGCCAGCGCGGCGGCCGCTGCTGCCAGTGCGGCCTCCGCCAGCGCCGACGCACTCGCCAAGGCTGAGTCAGCCAAGCAGGACGCCAAGCAACAGCAGCTGAAGCAGCGCCAAGAGCAGGACGCACTGACCAAGCAACAACAGCTACAGCTAGACCAAGCCCGCAAGCTGGCCGAGCAGCGCCGCGACAACTGCAGCCGGGCCCAGGACAATTTGCGCCTGCTGCAAGCCCGCACCAAACTGCTGCGGAGCAACGAGCGCGGTGAATCGGTGTTGTTGGATGAGACGCAGCGCGAGGCGGAGCTGCAGCGCACCCGCAGCGTGATCAGCAGCGATTGCGGCTAGGAGCCTGCGCGGCAGAAGGCGGCGACAAGCGAAAGGTGGCCCCAGCGAGGACAGTTTTTGCCGGATTTGAAGCCTCACAGCTCCGCTATGGGGCGAAAAGACGGTGTTCTCGAAGAGCGGCGAAGCCAAAAATGGACCGCTGCGGCCGTCTTGCAGCCGCCGATCCTTCTGCCGCGCAGGCTCCTAGACAAGCTGGCTGGTCTTGCCTGTCTGTGGCCGGTGCCGCGACACAATGCGCTCGCCCCGGTTGCGGTAACGCAGTCGGCGGGCTTCTTTGGGATCAACGGTCAGCGGGCGGTAGATTTCGATACGGTCACGGTCGCGCAAGACGCTGCTCAACGGCTGCAAGCGGCCCCAGATGCCCAACTTGAGCGTTGCCAATGCCCCCGGCTGAGCCAGTTGATCGGCAAACTCGGGGCACCTGAGCAACACTTGTTCGACCGTGCTGCCGGCGCTGACGTTCAAGCTCAAATGATGGACCAAGCCCCGCTGCGGGCTCCAGACCAACTCGATCGCGATCAGCAAAGCGGCGTCATCAACGCAGGCCATAAACTGCCTCGGCGCGCTGCACGAAGCTGTCGACAAAGGTGTTGGCAATGCGGTCGAACACGGGGCTGACCACCGCCTCCAGCGTGCGGCTGGAAAAGGCGTAACGCAAGTCGAACTCGATCTTGCAGGCGGCTTGTTCCTCGCCGCCGGGCTTGGCCAGCGGCAAAAAGTTCCAGACCCCATCGAGCAGCGAAAACGGCCCGTCCACCAACTGCATCCCGACGCGGCGATTCAGCTCGTGGGTATTACGGGTGGTGAAGGCGTGGCGCACGCCGGCGTAGGCAAGGCCGAGGCAGGCGGTCACGCCGCCATCGTGCTCATCCAGCACGGAGGCCTTCTCACACCAGGGCAGGAACTCGGGATAGCGGTCGACGGCCGTCACCAACTCGTACATCTCACGAGGCGAGTACCACAACAGAACGGATTTCTTGACATGCTTCATACAATGGAGCCATTGTATTGGTGCGCAGACCTGCCCCACGCTACCCACAGAATTGAGCCTCATGTCCACCTCCGCGTACCCATTCCCGTCCAAGCCCAAGGCCGTCGCGCCGTCCAGCCCCGTGGCTGAAAACCGCCGCGCCCGCTACGACTACTACATCGAAGAAAAATTCGAAGCCGGCATCGTGCTGGAAGGTTGGGAGGTCAAGGCCATCCGGGCCGGGCAGGTGCAATTGACCGATGGCTACGTGATGATCAAGGGCGGCGAGCTGTATTTGATCGGCTGCCGCATCAACCCGCTGCGCACCACCTCGACCCATGTAAGTCCGCTGGCCGATCGCACCAAGAAACTGCTGATGAAGAAGGACGAGATCCGTCGCTTGATCGGCAAGATCGAGCAAAAAGGTTTCACCCTCGTGCCCCTGAACCTGCACTTCACCGGCAGCAACGTGAAGGCCGAAATCGCCCTGGCCAAGGGCAAGGCCGAGCACGACAAGCGCGACACCGAGAAGAAGCGCGACTGGGAGCGCGAAAAGGGTCAGCTGATGCGGCACGCCTCGAACGGCAAAAGCTGACCGAGCGAGCGCTCGTCACTGCGCCCGCAGGGCCCCCTGCCCGGCTCAGAGGGTGAGAGCTTTTGTAGCGAGCGGCTGTCAGGCTAGGCGGATGGGGCGCAGGAACCGGAGCGTACTTTAGGTACGTGAGGATTCCGAGTACCCAGCCAACGACGCATGGCGGCCGCGCAGT
>JBIIVZ010000176.1:0-5501 GCA_044339175.1 Roseateles sp. | reverse complement strand
CATGTGGCAAAACGCAGGTCACCGCACCCGGGTCAGACCGGGCAAGCGCAACGGTGCGCAGTAACCGACAAACTACGAATTGCTGGTGGCGCGAACTTGGCCCACTGTGGTCACGCCCTGCAGCACTTTCAGGATGCCGTCCTGGCGCAGTGATTTCATGCCCTCGCCCAAAGCGGTCTGGAACAGCAATTCGGCGCGGCTGCCCGCCTGTATCAATTCGCGCTGTGTTTTGCTGACCGTCAGTAGCTCATGCAGGCCGGCGCGGCCCTTGAACCCGCTGTGGTCGCAGGACTCGCAGCCGGGGCTGTGGAAATGCTGCAACTTGCCGTTCTGGCCAAAGCTTGCCAACCAGCCGTCCAGCACCGCGTCGCCGGGCGGGCGTTGTGCGGGCGCAAACACATGCATGTAGTCGGCCAGCAGTTCGGCTTGTTCGGTCTCGGTCAGTGGGCGGTTGATGCGGCAATTCGGGCACAACCGGCGCACCAGCCGCTGCGCCAACACGGCCAGCAGCGAGTCGGCAAAGTTGAACGGGTCCATGCCCATGTCGAGCAAGCGGGTCACCGTCTCGGCCGCGCTGTTGGTGTGCAGCGTGGACATCACCAAGTGGCCGGTCAGCGAGGCCTCGACGGCGATTTCGGCCGTTTCTTCATCGCGGATCTCGCCCACCATGATGACGTCCGGGTCGGCGCGCAGAAAAGCCCGCAAGGCCTTGGCAAAGGTCCAGTCGATCTTGGGGTTGACCTGCACTTGGCGCAAGCCGTTCTGGGTGATCTCGATCGGGTCCTCAGCGGTCCAGATCTTGCGGTGCGGTTTATTGATTTCGGACAGCGCCGAATGCAGCGTGGTCGTTTTGCCGGAGCCGGTCGGCCCCACGCACAGCACCAAGCCGTACGGCCGGCTGATGGCGGACTTGAGCTGGCTCAGGTTGTCGGCGGTCAGCCCCAGCTTGTCCAGCGCAATCGGGCGGGATGAGGACAGCAACCGCATCACCACGTCTTCGAGCCCGCTGTGGGTGGGGATGGTGGCGACCCGCAGCTCCAGCTTGTGCTGCGGTGAGTAGCGCGAAAAGTTGATCTTGCCGTCCTGCGGCTTGCGGCGCTCGGAGATGTCCAGGTCGCACATGATCTTGATGCGCGCGATCATCGCGTTGCGGTAGGTGTTGGGCAGCTCCAGATAGGGCTGCAACATGCCGTCGCGGCGAAAGCGGATCTTCAGCTTTTCGTTACCCGCGTAAGTTTCGATGTGGATGTCGGACACGCCCTGCCCATGCGCTTCGATGATCATGGTGTTGATCAAACGCACCAGCGAGTTGTCGCTCTGCTCCAGCGGCTGGTCTTCCTCGCGGGCGCTGCGCTCATGGCCTTCGCGCTCCAGCGTTTCCATCAGTTTGTCCGACTTGTCGAGCGAGAAGTCGATTTGCAGGGTGGGCAGGTTTAAGTCGCTGCGGGCGGCCGTATCGCCGCCAAAGCGCTCATAGGACGCGGGAATGGCGAATTGCAGCGAATCGAGCTTGGTCAGCGCGGGCGTCACCTTCAGCTGCGTGATGAACTCGACTTCGTCCAGCGCGTCGCGTCGGGTCGGGTCCTCCATCGCCACGATCAGCCGGCCTTCGCGCAGCAGCAGCGGCAGCACTTGCAAGCGCTTGGCCACGGCAAACGGCACCTTGTTGAGGGCGTCGGGCTCGACGGCGAAGTTCTCGACGTCCACCATCGGATAACCCATTTTGCGTGCCAGCGCCGATTGCAGTGCTTGGCGCGTCACCAGGCCCTTGCGCACCAGCATTTCGCCCAAGGGCACCGATCTATCGTCGCGCTGCAGCGCCAACGCATGCTCCAGTTGCTCCTGCGAGATCAGGTCAAGCGCCAGCAAGGCCTCGCCAATGCGCACCATCGGCATGCGCGTTTGTTGGTCGATGGCCTGCATCAATTGCTCGGCGTTGACGATGTGCTGGGTCATCAAAATGTCGCCGACGCGGCGCGCGCGCAAGCTCAGTTGCTCGCTGGCGGCGGCCTCCACCGCTTCGGCGCTGCAGGCCTTGTCCTGCACCAGCAGGTCGCCGATGCGCTGGCCGATTTCAAAATGGGCCAGCACCTCGCGCGGCACGAAGATGCGCAGCACCGAATCGTCGCTGGCGCTGATCGGCGGGAACAGGAACAGCCCCAGCTCGTCCTGGCAATGCCCGATGCTGATGCCCTTCAACTCGCCGCCGCCGACAAAGGCCAGTTTGAACTCGCAGCGCGGTCGGATGTCCGTCTGAAAGGGGGCGTCTTCCGGGTTCTCGGCGCGCGCTGCCGCCGGCAGCGGGCGCAGCAACTTCAAGGCCCGGAACTGGCTGAACTTCAAGGCTATCGCGCTGCGGGCCGGCGGCAGGTTCAGCTGCGCCGTGCGGTCCTGCGGCAGCATCAAAAGCATCACGCCCTGGCCGCGGCTGTTGTTGAGGCCCAGCACCTCGCACGGCTCCGGGGCATCTTGCAACTGCGGGCTTGGGTAGGCCTCGTAGGGCGGTGTCGGCCAAGCGAAGCCCTCGGCCCGGTTCAACTCGAACGTGCCGGCTGCACTGGCGGTGGCCGTGACCGTTGCGTTGGCGTCTTTTTTGGTCGGTTCAACGTGGGGCCAGTTCAACGGCGTGGACAGGTCGGGCATGCAATTCTCCGGGGTTCGTCCGAGTGCTCCGAGCAGCAAGCGAGCGACTCGTGATCGCCATGTTAGGGTGGTTCGCCGCGCCGCGCTTGGCCGATCAGCGCGGCGGTTCAGGTGCAATTCAGTGGCGCATTGTGTGGTAGGGCGGGCAGGGTGGCACCGCGAAGCGTCGGCATGTCCAGGAGAAAGCATTGAAAACCACGATTTTATTGACCGGCTTCGAGCCGTTTGGCGGCGCGAGCATCAACCCATCCTGGGAGCTGGCACGTGCGCTGGACGGGCAGGCGATAGGCAACGCCACGGTGGCCGCACGCCTGCTGCCCTGCGTGTTCGGTGCGGCGCTGACCGAGTTGCGGCGCGCACTTGAGCAAACCCGTCCGGTGCTGGTGCTGGCCCTGGGGCAGGCCGGTGGGCGCAGCGAGTTGTCGCTGGAGCGGGTGGCCATCAACCTTGACGATGCGCGCATTCCCGACAACGCCGGGGCCCAGCCGATTGACGAGCCGGTGCTGGCCGGTGCGCCGGCGGCTTACTTCAGCACCCTGCCGATCAAGGCGATGGTGGCCGGGCTGCGGGCCGCCGGCATCCCGGCTGCGGTGTCGCACACGGCCGGCACCTTTGTCTGCAACCACCTGTTCTACGGCCTACAGCATCGGCTGCAAGGCAGCGGCGTGCGCAGTGGCTTCATGCACATCCCGCTGTTGCCCGAGCAGGCCGCAATAGCGTCCGGCCAAGCCAGCATGGCCTTGGCCGTGATGCTGGCCGGGGTGCGGCTGGCGCTGGAGTTAGCGCTGCAGCACACGGTGGACTTGCGCGAAACGGGCGGCAGCTTGAATTGAGCGGTGCCGTCTCAAGAAACAGAACAGATTCAGCCGATTTCGGCCACGTAGGGCGGGTCAAGACCCGCGAGCGACTTCGGCACTGGCCGCGACGTGCCGAGATGAGCGGGCTTGGCGCAACAGGGGCGCCACAGTCGGCCGGACGCGGGTCACGACCCGCCCTACAGAGCTGATCCCGCGAGCGCTCCGTTTCTGCGCGAGTGCCGGGCATCGACAAGGCACCTGAATTGCTCTCAGACCAGCGCCACGGCGGCTTGGTTGCGCACGGTGCGCACCAATTGCATGGCGCGGTCGTCGATGACGAACGGTTGGTGGTCGGCGCGGTCCAGGTAGATCATGCCCAGCGGGCGTCCGCGGGCCACGATGGGCAGCACCAGAAAACGCCTGGCGTTGATGCCCTGAAGAAAGGCCGGCGGCAGGTATCTGGCGATCTTGGGCCGATGCGCGTCTTCGATCAGGCTGTCTGTTGCCGCAGCGCACAGGCGCGAGAACAGGTCGCGGCCTTGCTCGGGATCGACCCGCCACGCCTTGCCCTGGCTGTCCGCCATCGGCTCACCCAGCGCCTGCACCGGCAGGAAGCCCTGACCGTCGGGCGCGTGCAAATGCAGCACCGCACGGCGCGCACCCAGGGCCGTCCAGAGCATGCGCAAGGCCTCGCGCGGTACGGCGTGGTGGGCGTCGTCGCGCAGCAGCGCCTCGCTCAGCACACGGCTGTGCTCGGCCAGCCAGAGCAGGGCGGCGGCTGAGGGCTGTGCGGGCTCGGCTTCGGGTTCGGGCTTGGGCTCGGCAGCTGCCTTGGTCACCAGCTCAGGCAGCGGCGCTGCATCAGTCGCTGACTCCGTCAGGTCGGCGCTATCCAGGCTATCCAGGCTGCTCGTGCTGCTGGGCTGGGCGGCGGCAGCGGCGGCGGCATCGGCAGCACTGTGGGCGGCAGAGTTCAGCGCAGTCATGGCGGCCGCTGTTTCCTGTGCTGCCAGTGCTGATTTTTGTGCGCGTGCGGCGGCGGCAGTCGCTGACGGTGCGATCGGCAAGGCGAAGCTGGCCAGCAGCGCCTCATCGGATAGGGCAGCAGCAGCAGCAGCCGGTTCGGTGCGAGCCGCCGCGGCGTCGGCCCGTTGCCACTGCGGCAGTTGCGACACCGACAGACCGACCGAAGCGGCCAACTCTTCCAACTGCCCGCGCGCCTGCGCCAGCGCCTCGATCAGTGCTTGGGTGGTTTGCCCGGTGCTGGGGCCGGCCAGCTCGGCCAGTTGTTGGCAAGCGGCGAGCCAGCGGTCGGGCGCTTGATACAGCATCAGGTCGGCCAACTCGTTGGCGGCGCGGCCCAGCCAGCGCAGCTCTGCGCTGTCGGTGCCCTGGTTCGGCATGGCGTGCAAGGGCCAGTCGGCGTAGGTCATGGCGGCACGCAGCGGCTCGGGCCAGCCCCAGCGGCGCGCCAGTTGAGCGCCGAGGCGGGCGTAGCTGACACCCAAATGCTGCTGCGACAGGCTCTGCTCGACGGCCGAGACGGGCCACTGCTCACGCGGCGTCGCGCTGCGAATGGTCACCGCTTCGGCCGCCAGGTGGACGCTGACCACCATGCGACCCAGGTTCTGGTAGAGCGCGGTGATGTAGGCCGCTTCGGCGCGGGCGGGCTGCAAGCACAGCGTTTGGGCCAAACGGGCCGCCAGCAAGGCGCGCAAATAGTCCTCGCGCAAGACCAGTCCGATGCCGTCTCGCGGCAAGCCATCCAGCAGGTGGGCGCAGACGGCCATTTGCTGCACCGCGTCGAAGCCCATCAGCGCGATGGCGCGTTCGATGCTGGAAATGCTGCCACCGCCGACACCGCGGTAATAGGCCGCATTGGTCAGCCGCAACATGCGGTGGGTGATGGCGGGGTCGCCCAGCACCACCGCCGTCAAGTTCTGCAGCCGCGCTGACCCATTGCGCACCACCCGCTGCACGCTGCGTACGGCTGTTTGCAGGGCCGGGAAGTTGGGCTGGCGTTGCAAGCGCTCGAACAGCTTCTGGATGGCCGCCGAGTGG
>JBIIVZ010000175.1:0-5525 GCA_044339175.1 Roseateles sp. | reverse complement strand
ACGACAAAGGCCGAGATGAAGTACAGCCCGGTCACGCCCAGATAAATTTCGATGCCGCGCGAGGTTTCTTCTTGCGCCTGCATGGCGAACATGGTCAGTTCGGCAATGCTGACGGCAAAAGCCACCGACGAGTTCTTGATGATGTTCATGCTTTCACTGGTGAGCGGCGGAATGATGATGCGAAACGCCATCGGCAGCAGCACATAGCGATAGGTCTGCGGCAAGGTCAGGCCCATCGCCAGACCGGCGTAGCGCTGACCTTTGGGTAGGCTCTGGATGCCGGCCCTGACCTGCTCGGCAATCCGCGCCGAGGTGAAGAAGCCCAGCGCAAACACGACCAGCACAAAGCTGGGCACGGCGCGCAGCGACAAAAAGATCGACGGCAACACGTGATACCAAAGAAAGACCTGCACCAACAGCGGGACGTTGCGAAACAACTCGGTCCAAGCGTCCCCGATGAAGACCAGCGTCTTGGACGGCGTGGTGCGCAAGATGCCCATCAAGGCCCCGAGCAGCAGCGCCACCACCAAGGCCAGCAGGGACACGCTCAGCGTCCAGCCCCAGGCCGACAGCATCCAGTCCAGATAGGTGACGCTGCCCCCCTTGCCGAAACAGCTGGGTATGACCTCGCCGTCGATGGTGTCCTTACAGAACACCTGCCATTCCCAAGTTGCCACCGCGGCCCCCTTTAAAATTAGTGAAGCCGCGCAAGCAATGCTGGGCGGCCGTCGAAAGTTCTTGATATGCAAGAAACAAACCAGCCGGTGGCTGGTTTGGAATTTTTAGTCAGTTGGTGCCGGAGCAGGAGTACCTGGTCAGGCACACAAAGCACTAATGAGTTGGTGTCAGACCAGGAGTACCTGGTCTGACACGCAAAGCCTTAACGTTTCGCGTAGTCCTCGGCCGGCTTGTCGTTCGGGTTGGCCAGGGCTGTTTTCAAGTTCTCGCTCATTGGCAGACCGACCTTGGTGTTGGCGGGCGGAATGGCTTGGATCAGCCATTTGTCATACAGCTTGGCGACGTCGCCGGACTTGATCATGGCCTTGATGCTGTCATCGACAGCTTTCTTGAACGTCGGATCATCCTTGCGCATCATGATGGCGATCGGTTCCACCGACAGCACCTCGCCGACGATCTTGAACTCGGCCGGGTTCTTGGCCCGCGAGATCAAGCCAGCCAGCAAGGAGCCGTCCATCACGAAGGCATCGGCACGGCCGGTATCCACCAGCAAGAAACTGTCGGCATGGTCTTTGCCGAACACTTCCTTGAAGCTCACGCCGTTGGCGCGCTCATGCTTGCGCAGCGTCAGCACCGAGGTGGTGCCCGTCGTTGTGGCGACCGTCTTGCCAACCAGTTGCTCGACCGAGTTGATGCCCGAATTGGCCTTGACGGCAATGCGCACTTCTTCGATGAAGGTGGTCACCGCGAAGGCCACATCCTTTTGCCGCGTGGCGTTGTTGGTGGTGGAGCCGCACTCGATATCGACGGTGCCGTTCTGCACCAGCGGGACACGGTTTTGCGAGGTCACCGGCTGGTACTTCACGTCCAGCTTGGCCAGGCCCAGTTGCTTCTGCACATCGGCCAGCACCTTCTGGCAGATTTCAACGTGGTAGCCGACATATTTGCCGTCACCCAGCGTGTAGGACAAGGCACCCGAGGATTCGCGCACACCCATGGTGACCGCGCCGCTGTCCTTGATCTTCTTCAGTGTGTCTTCGGCCTGCACGAGTCCTGTAGCCGCAGCCAAGGCGAGAACAATAAGCGACTTCTTCATAAAACTCCTGAGGATTCAACGGGGTAAAAGTAGTGGGGCTATCCCCGGTAAGGGAAGACGCCGCGATACGAACTCGACCGCGTGTTTTCACGCGGTCGACCAAAACCGCGCTCTATTGAACGCGGGTCAAAAAATCCCATAAAGCCAAGGCGGCAGGTTTATGGCGGCGCGACACCGCCGGCCGCTCGCGGTAGATGCGCAACTCCATTTCCAGCTCGAACTGCCCGTCCGCCGCAGCCCGCACCAAATGCCGACCGGCCAACTCCTTCTTGACCAAGCTGCCCGGCAAAAACGCCAAGCCGGGCCCCTCCATCGCCATCGCCTTCAAGCCTTCGGCCATGTCGGTCTCGTAGATGGAATCCAGATTCAGCGGCTGCGCCGACTCCTTGGCAATCAGCTCAACCAAACGCCCCAGATAAGCCCCAGCGGCATAACTGAGAAAGGGAATCTTCTGCCCCGGGTGCCCCGGCAGGCTGAACAAGGGCTGACCCCGCGCGTCGGGCTTTGCATAGGGTGCCAGCGTTTCAACGCCGAGCGAGGCCATCTGATAGCGCTCCGGGTCGAGCTGCAACGGTTGACTGGCGTGGTGATAGACGATCAGCAGATCGCAATTGCCTTCGCTCAACTGCAACATCGCGTCATGCACATTCAGCGCATTGAGCCGGCACTTGATGGCCCCGAAACTCTGGCGCAAATCCATCAGCCAATGAGGGAAGAAGCTGAAAGCGAGCGAATGCGGCACCGCGAATTCGATCATGTCCTGGCTGGTCGCCTGGTGGCTGCGCAGCATATTGCGGGTCGATTGCAGGCTGCCCAGGATGTCCACCGCTTGGCCGAGCAAGGTCTCACCTGCGCTGGTCAACCGTGTCGGGTAAGACGAGCGATCGACCAAGTCCACCCCAGCCCAAGCCTCCAGCGCCTGGATGCGGCGCGAGAAGGCCGGTTGAGTCACATGGCGGAGCTGTGCCGAGCGCGAAAAACTGCGCGTTTCGGCTAAGCTGACGAAGTCTTCAAACCATTTGGTTTCCACCGTTTCAGTGTAGCTGGGCGCGTTATGGTAATCGCAATCCCAACAAACCCTTAGGTCAGTCCGCAATCCCTAACTCAAGACGCTGATGGTAAAACCACAGCCGGGCCATCGCCGCCGCTCTGCTGCAAACGCCACATCCGCGCATAAGTGCCCTGCAGCGCCATCAACTGCTCATGGTGACCGCGCTCGATGATGCGCCCGGCCTCCAGCACCAGAATTTCATGCGCATCCACCACGGTGGACAGGCGGTGCGCAATCACCAGCACCGTCTTGTTCTGCGCGGCCGATTCCAGCTCAGCCTGAATCGCCCGCTCATTGGTGGAATCGAGTGCCGAGGTGGCTTCGTCAAAAATCAGCACCGGTGGGTTCTTCAGCAAGGTGCGCGCAATCGCCACCCGCTGCTTCTCGCCACCGCTGAGCTTGAGCCCGCGCTCGCCCACCATCGTGTCGTAACCGTTCGGCGTGGCCGCGATGAAGGCGTGAATATGGGCCGCACGCGCCGCCGCCTCGACCTGCTCCTGCGACGCTCCGGCCCGGCCGTAAGCGATGTTGTAGGCCACCGTGTCGTTGAACAAGACCGTGTCCTGCGGCACGATGCCGATGGCGCGCCGCAAGCTGGACTGCGTCACCGAGCGCAACTCTTGACCGTCGATGGTGATGTGGCCGGCGTCAATGTCATAAAAGCGATAGAGCAGCCGCGCCAGCGTGCTTTTGCCCGACCCGCTGGGGCCCACCACGGCCACCTTCTTGCCGGCGGGGATCTCGAACGAGATGTCATGCAGAATCGGTCGCGCCTTGTCGTAGGCGAAGCTGACATGGTCAAAGCGCACCGCACCGCCGCGCACCACCAATTCTTGCGCATCAGGCACATCGGCCACTTCGCGGGCCCGCTCCAGCAGGCCGAACATCTTGTCCAGGTCGGTCAGCCCCTGCTTGATTTCACGGTAGATCACGCCCAAAAAGTTCAGCGGGATGTAGAGCTGGATCATGAAGGCGTTGACCATCACCAGATCGCCCAAACTCATCTTGCCGGCCACGACGCCTTCTGTGGCGCGCCACAACATCAGCACCAGCGCGGTGGCGATGATCACTTGCTGGCCCAGGTTCAACACGGACAGCGTGGACTGCGACTTCAGCTGCACCAGCCGCAGCTTCTCCAGGTTCTCGTCGTAGCGACGGGCCTCAAAGTCTTCGTTGTTGAAGTATTTGACCGTCTCGTAATTCAGCAGCGAATCAATCGCCCGACTGTGCGCCACCGAGTCCAGTTCGTTGAGCTGTTTGCGGAACTTGGTGCGCCACTCGGTGACGGTGAAGGTGAAGGTGATGTAGAGCGCCAGCGCCGCCAGCGTGATCCAGGCAAACCAGGCATCGAACTTGATGGCCAGCAAGCTCAGCACCAGCGTCACCTCGATCAGCGTGGGCACGATGCTGTAGAGCGAATACGAGATCAGCGACTGCACGGCGCGGGTGCCGCGCTCGATGTCGCGCGTCATGCCTCCGGTCTGGCGTTCCAGATGGAAGCGCAGGCTCAAGTCGTGCAGATGGCGGAACACTTGCAGGGAAATGCTACGCGACGTGCCCTCGGTCGCCTTGGCAAAGATCAGCTCGCGCAGCTCATTGAACACCGAGCTGGTCAGCCGCAAGGCACCATAAGCCACCAACAAACCCAGTGGCACCACAACCAAGCTGGCGGCCGAGCCCGGCTTGATCGTCAAACTGTCCACCAACGACTTCAACAGCAGCGGCACGCCGACGTTGCTCAGCTTGGCGCACAACATGAAGCTCAAGGCAAAGCCGACGCGCCAGCGATAGCGCCACAAATAGGGCAAGAGTTTGCGGATGGTGGCCCAGTCGGTTCTGGGCACAGGCAGGGGCGCGGTGCTGGCGTCAGCAGGTGGAGAGATCACGGAGAGGCTACGCATCGATATTTGCTTTTTAAACCTAGATTCGGCAGTTGGACGCGGCTGAGTGGGCTGCGATGCGGTGCGATGGCAAGGCGTGCCGACGCAGTGGGCTCTTGCCCACCAGGAGAAACAACGCAGACAGCGTGCCGTAGCGCGGCTCAATCGGCTGCGTAGCGTACTCACCCAAATGGTGATGACGTGCGGACAGAGCAAACTCAAAAGACATGCGGCCTCCGAGGCGGTGGGGAGCGGTCAACTGCCGAATCTAGGTTAAACAGGGCGGTAGCCGAGAATGGCCATTGATTGCGGCCCCGCGGCGATGTTGCCGCGCTGGCTCTTGGGCGCTTGAGCACCGCGACTGCGGTGTCGCGCCCTATCATCCAATTGTCTCAGGGAACCCCATGTCTGACCTCAGCCCCCCAACCCAAGCCACCCCGGCTCAACCCACCCCGGCCCACCCACGCGAGTTGGTCTTGCGCATGATGCCGATGCCGGCCGATGCCAACGCCAACGGCGACATCTTCGGCGGCTGGATCATGGCGCAAGTGGACATTGCCGGCTCGGTGCTGCCCAGCCGGGTCTCACGCGGCCGCGTCACCACCGTGGCAGTGAATGAATTCATCTTCAAACAACCTGTCTCGGTCGGCGACCTGCTGTCGTTCTACGCGCAAGTCACCCGCATCGGCCGCACATCGATCACCGTGCACGTAGACGTGGCGGCCGAGCGCGACCCGACCAACCCGCAAGTGGTCAAGGTCACCGAAGCGAACCTGACCTATGTGGCGATTGATAACGCCGGCAAGCCGCGCACGTTCGA
>JBIIVZ010000407.1:0-3203 GCA_044339175.1 Roseateles sp. | reverse complement strand
TGCTGCCCGACAGCGCCTTGCTCCCCTTCCTGGCGGCCACCGAGCGCGCCTTTTTTGACCAGATGTTCGGTCTCGACCACGGGCGGCTGGAGGCCGGTGGCAACGCGATCTTGAGTGCTTCCAACGACGTGGGGCAGATCCTGTTCCAGTCGGCCGCCGGCATCGGCAGCTTGGGCGCAGTGCGCGAGCAACTGGCCGCCGAGGCCGACAAGCTCTGGGCCAAGCGGCGTTCGGGTGAGCGCAGCTACTACCTGGCCAGCGACGAATTGGCCAAGGCCGACGCAGCGTTGAAGGCAGCCACCGTGCGCACCAAGGACTGGCTGGACGCCGGCACCCGGGTGAGCGAGCTGGAACAGCAGCGCGAACAGCTGCGGGCGACCTATCGTGGCGTGGAGGCGCAGCGCCTCGGCCTGGAGCGGGTGCGGCGGGTTGCACCGGCGCTGCGGCAATGGCGCGACGCTCAAGCCGAGTTGCTGCTGTTGCAGGATGTGGTGTTGCTGCCTGAGGATGCGGCGCAGGTGGTCAGCGAGAGCCAGCTCGCGCTGGCGGCGGCCGAGCGCGCGCATCAGTTGCTGGGCGCGCAGGCCCTGGCCACCCGCGCCCGGCTGGACGAGCTGCGCGTGGATGAGCGGCTGTTGCAACAGCAGGCCGGCATCAACGCGCTGGAGCAGCGCCGCCAGCAGTTGCGCCAGCACCCGGGCGACATCGAGCGTTGCGCGGCCGAGGCGAAGCTGCTCTGGCAACAAGTGCAAGCCCACGCGCATCAGCTGGGCTGGCCGGCCGATGACGAGCCGGCGTTGGCGGCCCTGTTGCCGACGCTGCAAGCGCGTTCCTCTCTCATTGCACTGGCCCGGCGCTTTGATCTGCTCGATTTGGCGCGCTTGACTGCGGCTGCGGCGTTGGCGGAGAAAGCCGCCGAGCTGGCGAGCCTGCAAACGCAGCTCAGCAGTTTGTCCGCCAGCCCGGCGCTGCTGTCGGCTGCCCTGCAAACCGCGCTGATACAGGGCCGGGCCTTGGGGGATGTGCGCGCCAAGCTGCTGCGTGACGAAGCGCAGCAGCAGCGCTGCCAAGCCGAGTCGGCGGCAGCGCTTGCCAGCTTGCAGGCCTGTGGGCCGGCGGATCTGAGCCTGGCCGATTTGGCTGTTGAGGGGGCAGCCTGGCGGACGCTGCGCCTGCCGGCCGAGGCCGAGGTGCGCGAAGGCTTGCAGCAGCACAGCGAGGCGCAAATCAGGCATCGCCATCTGAGCGAGCAGCAACAGGCCTTGCGCCATGAAATCGACCGCTTGGCGCTTGACATCACCCAGTTCTGCAACACCCACCATCCGGTCAGCCGTGCGGACCTGGCGCGGGCGCGGGCTGATCGGGATCAGAGCTGGCAGCGGATCAAGGATGAACTGGGCAGCAGCGACATCGTGCCGGGGGCTGCTGCGGTGTTCGAGGTCAAGCTCAGGCAGGCCGATGGCATGGCCGATCAGCGGCACGACACCGCGCGCGAGGACAGCGAGCTGCAAGCCAAGCTGCATGCGCAGCAGCGCCTGCAGCAGCAGTGGACC
Organism: Roseateles sp.; assembly: GCA_044339175.1. Lineage (GTDB taxonomy): Bacteria > Pseudomonadota > Gammaproteobacteria > Burkholderiales > Burkholderiaceae_C > Paucibacter_A. Next base: position 1,650 of record JBIIVZ010000407.1, on the reverse strand, counting down.
GAGGGCGCAGCGGCGCTGGACCGCCAGCGCGAGGTCAGCGCCGCTGCTGCGGCCGCTTGGGCGGGCCGGATGGCGAGTTTGGGCCTGGCCGGCCTGGGGCTGAGCGATGTGGCACCCTGGCGACTGGCGCGCGACAAGGTGCTGGCGGCTCAGGCGGCCGCCGCTGAAGCGCAGCGAGAGGGCCAAGCCACCCTGCGGGCCGATGCGAGCGCGTGCGCTGACCTGGCCGCTGCGCTGACCGCGGCCGGGCTGCCATTTGATGCGGGTGCCCGCTTGGAGGTCTTGATTCTGGTGGCGGCTCGACATGTCGATGCCGTGCTTCAGGCGCAGGTGCGCGGCCAGGAGTTGTCACGTCAGGCCGAGCTGACTCGCGCGGCCGCCGCTCTTTGCGCCGAGAAATCGGCCAGCGCCGAGACCGAACAGGCAGCTTGGTTGCAGGCTTGGCAAAGCGCCGCCGCCCAGCTGAATCTATCCGGCGTGAGCGACGCTGGGACGGTGGCAGCGGCCGACTCGCTGTGCCGCACGATGGCGGACATCGAGGCCAAGCTGAAACAGATCAAGGAGCTGCGCCAACTGCGCATCGAAACGATGCAGCGCGAATTGAGCGAATTCGGCCAGCAGCTGAGCCAACTGCTCACCCTGCTTGATGTGGCGGCGGCTGGGCCGTCCGACGATGCGCTGGTGTTGCTGCTGACCGGCCAGCTGAGCGTGGCTGTGCAGGTCAGCGCAGAAGCCGCGCGGCTGGGTCTGGAGTGGCGTGAGCTGGAAGCGCAGACCCAAGCCGCCGGCTTGCGCTTTGACGAAGCTCGGGCCAAGCTGCAGCCGCTGCTGCAGCTCTGCGCAGCGGCCGATGTGGACGCGCTGCGCGTGGCCATCCATCAATCCGAGCGGCGGCGGCAGGTGCAAACGTTGCTGCGTACTGCGCTGCTGGCGGTGGAGGAGGGTGGCGACGGCTTGGCGCTGGTGGCGCTGGAGGCCGAGGTGGCCGCCAACGACCCCGCGCAAGTGCCGCCGTTGATGGCTGAGCTGGCACGCGAGATTCAGGCCTTGCAGCAAGCTCAGGACCGGGTGACCGAGCAGCTGACGCAAGCCAGCGCCGAGTTGGCCAAGATCGCCGGGCAAGACGATGCGGCGCGCGCTGAGGGTGAGCGCCAGGATGCGCTGGCCAAGATGGCCAATGCGGCCGAGCGCTATATCAAGGTCCACACCGCCCAGCGCTTGCTGCAATGGGCCATCGACCGCTACCGGGAAACCAAGCAAGGCCCGATGCTGAGCCGTGCCGGCGAGATTTTTGCCGCGCTGACGCTCGGTTCGTTTCAGCGCTTGGCGGTGGACTTTGAAGTCACGCCGCTGTCCTTGCAGGGCCTGCGCGCCGACGGCCGGCTGGTCGAGATTGCCGGCATGAGCGAAGGCACGCGGGACCAGCTGTTTTTGGCGCTGCGCCTGGCCGCGCTGGAGCTGCATCTGGGCCAGGGGCAGGCCTTGCCCTTCATCGCCGACGATCTGTTCATCAACTACGACGACCGCCGCGCCCGCGCCGGCCTGCAAGCCTTGGCCCGGCTGTCGCAGCAGACCCAGGTGATCTTCCTGAGTCATCACGACCATTTGGTGCCCACGGTGAGGGAAGTGTTTGGGGCTGAGGTGAATATC
>JBIIVZ010000174.1:0-5553 GCA_044339175.1 Roseateles sp. | reverse complement strand
GCGGTGAACATGGCCCGCTTGCCGACCAGCGCCTTCAGCAGGTCGTATTGCACCGCGTTGGTGTCCTGGTACTCGTCCACCAGCACATAGCGCAACTGGTCCTGCCAGCGGCCGCGCGCCTCGGCGTCTTCGGTCAACAAGCGCACCGGTAGGCTGATCAGGTCGTCAAAGTCGACGGCCTGATAGGCGGCCAGGCGCTCTTGGTAGCGCACCATTACCAGCGCGGCCGAGCGTTCGTGGTCGTCTTTGGCGATGGCCAGCGCTTGATCGGCGGTCAGGCCCTGGTTCTTCCACATCGAAATCGTCCACTGCCAGGACTTGGCCTGGTTGGCGTCCACCGTGCCGCCGGCATCGCGCAGCACGCCCAACACGTCGTCGCTGTCCAGGATCGAGAACTGCTCCTTCAGGCCGACGCGGGTGCCTTCTTGGCGCAGGATGCGCACGCCCAGGCTGTGAAAGGTCGAAATCACCAGATCCTTGGCCGCCCGGGGACCAACCAGCGCCTTGGCGCGTTCGCGCATTTCCTGCGAGGCCTTGTTGGTGAAGGTGATGGCGGCAATGCTCTTGGCCGCGTAACCCGCTTGCAGCAGCCGCGCAATCTTTTGCGTGATCACCCGCGTCTTGCCGGAGCCGGCACCGGCAATCACCAGACAAGGGCCGTCCAGGTGGTGAACGGCTTCGAGCTGGGCGGAGTTGAGGGTGGAGACGGGTTCGGCCATGGGGATGCGAAATTTGAACGAGTGATGATAGCCAGTCAGCGTTCATCAGCGCTCTTCACCGGCACTCAGCGGGCCTCAGGTTCAGCGCCGGCAGCACCGCGCAGCCCCAGGCTCAGCAACAGCAGGGCATAAAACAGATAAGCCATGCGGGGCACGTCAAGCAAGCTGTCGAACAAGCCCACGGCGATAAAGCCCAGCAACCCGGCGGCCAAGGCCGGGGCCAACTCATGCTCGCGGCCGCGCCCGGCGCTGAGCCGCCACAGCGCCAAAGCCACCAGCGCCGCCAGCAGCCCCAAGCCGATAAAGCCCTGCTCGAACAGCACATGCAGCGCCATTTGCTTGATGTGCCAAGGCAAGTGATGGCGGTCGCTGGAAAAGAACCAATGTGCCATCTCGTCGGCAAAGTCGGCATTGGCAAGCAGGGCGGGCGAGCGCGCATCGCTCAGTTGCAGTTTGGCCAAGTCGACCATGCCGCCCCGGCTCGCCACGGCGACCGAAAACACGACGAACTTGGGCGCGTACCAAGCCCCGCCCATCGCCGGGGCGGGGCCCAAATCCAGCGCCAGCGTTTGCCAGATACCCGGCTGGGCCGCCACCTGCAGCTCCTTGATCAGGCAGGCCCCGTTGTAGAGCAGGTGTTTTTCACAGATTTCGACATGCAGCCCGAGCTCCTTTTCCGCCCGCACCCGCGCGCTCAGCTTGACCTGCCCCTGCGGTGCCGCGATGCGCTGCGAGACCCGGAACATCTCCCCCCAGCCCTGCACATGTTTACCGGCGGTCAGGGCCAGGTAATGCTGGCCAGACTCAGTCTTGAGGCGGTAATCGCCGGTTTGCTCGGCCGCAGGCACGTTGAAATAGAGGTTGGCCACATAGCGCCCCACGCCCTTGCCCAGCCAGCGCTCCTCCGGCGTGGCCAAGACGGCGATGCCACTTTTCCAATGGTCGAGGCGCACCTGCATATCGCTGCTGGAACCGGCACCGGTGCTGCGGTCACGCATGTAGGAACCGGCCAGCAGCGTGGCGATCACCGCCGTCACCAGCGTCATGCTGCCGAACATCAAGCCGCGCCGACGCCAGGCCGCCAGGCCCCGGCCAGCGAACGGCCACAGCGCGGGCAAAAACTGCATCAGCGGCCACAACAGCGTGGGTGCCAGCAGCGCCAGCAAAGCCGAATCACGCCCAGGCTCGCCGCCCCAGTAGTCCGCCACGATCAGCGCGCAAGCCATCAGCCAGAACCAACTGGCGGCCATTGCGCTGGCATACAGCGGCCGCAAACGCCCCGGTTTGTCGAAGTAGCGCAGCAACAAGGCCACCGCAAAAGCGAGCGAATAAGTGAAATATGCCGACTTGGCGACCTCCATCGACAACGCCCAGCTCAGCGCGGCCAACGCGGCCCCCACCAGCGCGCCCATCAACAGCCCGACGACACGCTGCGCAGGACCCGCAAACCCAGCCTCGGCCGGCATCATCAGCAAGACGAACATTCCGCCCAGCAAGGCCAGCAAACCACGATAGCCACTGCCGAAAAACATCAGCACCGCCGCGCTGGTGAAGGCCGCTATCACCAACCAGAGGCCGAACCTCGCCCGCGTTTTTGCCGGTGTTGTTGCCGGCGTTGTTGCCAAAGTTACGCGCTTGGCCGCCGTTAGACCGACAGGGTCGCGCGCCTTGCTGCCCTGCCCGGCCTGCTGCTGTGCCCGCCGAGCTTGCAATTCACGCAAGGCCAGGAATAGCCCCAAGCTGACCGGCACGGCCAAATAGACCCCGCGTGAAAACGTGGTCAGGCAGGCATAAGCCCCCAACAGCAGCAGCAGCATGGCCCACGCAAAGCGCTGCGGCGTCGGTGCGCGCAGCAGCAACAGCAAGGCGAAAGGCATGGTCAGGGCCAAGCAGCCGTCGAAGGCAGCGCCGCCCACATGCATCTCCCAGAACAGCGCGGTCGTGCGGTAGTCGGTGGAGAAATTCATCAAACCGGTAAAAGCCTGCCGCTCCCAGAGCGCCGCCAAACTGGCCAGCGCCAAAGCCCCGGCCAGCCCGACAACCAGCGCCTGGCTCAAGCGGCGCGGTTGGCTGCCTGCGGTCTGCACCCAGACAGGCAACAGCAGCAGCGCCAGAAAATAGCTCTTGCCCTGCCGGAGGCTGTTCATCGCCTCGTGGTAACCCTGAAACCAACCGAAGCTGAAGCCGCCAGCGTCCGCCAAACCGCGCTGCACCGACCACAGCACCGACGCAGCAAACAAACCGATCAGCAGCAGCACCAGCGGCGAATAGGCCAAGGTCTTGCGCCAGGCTGGCAGCTGATGCTTCTTCAACGTCACTGAAGACCAGGCCAGCGCGGCATAAGCACCGGCGGCGCAGGCCAGCACCAGCAGGTCCAGCTCTTCAAAGGTGATCCAGCCGGACCAAGGCGCAAACCCCAGCACCGGCAACAGCGCGAACAGCGCCGGCGTGGCAACCCAGAACCGCCAAGCCAGCCCGGCGGCCAGAACCCACAACAGCACCGCCATCGCACCGGACAAGGGGTAGTGCGCGGCCAAGTTCAGCCCAAGGCCCGCACTGAAGACAGCCAAGAGGGCCGGTGCCCAGGCCAGCCGACGAGAGGGTGTGAGAACAGTCATGGAGCACATCATCCTGAAGCTAGGAGCCTGCGCGGCAGAAGGATCTGCGGCCACGTCCGCGGGCGGCGGATGATAGCCGGACGGCTGGCGACGGGCCTTGCAGGGCCGCCGTTATGCTGGCGGGCATGAAACCCACCACCGCCCCCGATCTGGCCCGCCGCCGCCTGCTGCAAACCGGTTGGCACACCAGCCTCGCCGTCGGCAGCGCGCCGCTGTTCATCCGCCATGCCTTGGCCAACACGGCGGCCGATGTGGAGCGCTTTGCGCTGGGCCTGGCCTCCGGTTGCCCGCGCCCCGACCGCATGGTGCTATGGACGCGGCTGACCGGCGCGGAGCTGCCGGCGCAAGTCGAGGTGACCTGGGAGCTGGCTGAGGACGAAGCCTTCTCCAAAATAGCCGCCAGCGGCAGCGAGCAAGCGCTGGCCGCCGACGCGCACAGCGTGCATGCCGAGCCCAGCGGCTTGCGGCCGGACCGCTGGTATTGGTACCGCTTTACCGCCCTGGGCGCACGCAGCGGCGTGGGCCGTACCCGCACCGCGCCGGCACCGGGGGCCACGGTTGCACAAATGAACTTCGCCATCACCTCGTGCCAGCGCTGGGATCACGGGCTCTACACCGCCTGGGGCGACTTGGCGCAGCAGCAGGACCTGGATGTGGTGCTGTTCCTGGGCGACTACATCTACGAATCGGCAGCGGCAGGCGCTGCGCCGGTGCCAGGCCGGCGCAGCCATCAGGGCGGCCTGTGCCGCAGCCTGGCCGACTATCGGCAGCGCTATGCCCAGTACAAAAGCGACCCGCTGCTGCAAGCCGCCCATGCGCGTGCGCCGTGGATCATCACCTGGGACGATCACGAGGTGGACAACGACTGGGCCGGTGACAGCTCGCAAGGCCTGGAGAGCGACTTCCCGCAGCGCCGGGTGGCGGCCGCAAAGGCCTATTGGGAGCACATGCCTTTCCCCAAAGCGATGCGGCCGCGCGGCCATGAAATCCGCCTGTACGCCCATTACGACTGGGGCAACTTGGCCCGCATCATCATGCTGGACGACCGCCAATGGCGCGACCCACAGGTCTGCCCCAAGCCGGGCCGTGGCGGCTCCAACACCGTGGCGCTGCAGGATTGCCCGGCCTTTGCCGACCCCAAGCGCACGCTGCTCGGCAGCACGCAAGAACGCTGGCTGGCGCAAAGCTGGGATGCGAGCCGGCCTTGGAACCTGCTCGGCCAGCAAACGCTGATGTCACGCATGAACTGGCAAGAGAACCCCGACAAACAAGGCATCTACTGGACCGACGGCTGGGACGGCTACCCACTGGCGCGCCAGCGCTTGCTGAACGACTTGGCCGCCCGCCAATTACCCAACGCGGTGGTGCTGGGTGGCGACGTGCATGCCAATTACGTCAGCGATCTGAAGGCCGACTTTGACGACCCCAAAAGCGCCGTGCTGGCGACCGAGTTCTGCGGCACCTCGATCACCAGCCAGGGCCTCGACCAGACTCGCATCGCCCGAGCGATGCCGCACAACCCGCACATCAAGTACGGCCGCAGCGACCAGCACGGCTATGTCCGTTTCGCGCTGCAAGCCGGTCGGCTGGATGCCGAACTGCGCAGCGTGCAATCGCTGTGGCTGCCGGGCAGCCCGGTCGAGGTGTCGGCCCGCTTCAGCGTCGAGGCCGGCAAGCCGGGCGCGCAACAAGTGGGCTGAGCGGGTGCCCGCGCAGTCAACCCAGGCTAAAAAGTTCGCAGGCGCTCAGAGCGGGTCGTCCTTGCTGCTGCTCGGGGTCGGCTGCAATGGGTCGATGCCGCGCGACTCTTCCTCCGTCAGCTCGCTGAGCGGGCCCAGCTTCAATGACAGCGCTGGCGGACGGCTGAACTTGCGCGGCTCTGCGGCCTGCGCATTCACAGGAACAGTCACAAGAGCAGTCAGCGGAGCCACTGCGGGGATGGTCAGCGGCGTGGTCACGGCATCCGGCGGCAAGGCCGTCGGCAGCGCAGGCACCTCTTCAGGTCGAAGCAGCAGCGGACGCAAACCGACATCCGGTGACAGCTTCAAGCCCGGCGCGCTCGGCTCTGGCCGCAAGGCCAGGTTGGCCCAACTGCCAGCCCCCAGCAGCGCGGCCAAGGCGAACGCCAGCGTGGCCAGGCGGCGAATCGGTAGGGGCGTTGCAGACCACGCCGCCCGCTGCCCATTCCAAGCGACTCCGTTGCCGGCTGAGCGGGC
>JBIIVZ010000006.1:0-18638 GCA_044339175.1 Roseateles sp. | reverse complement strand
CCAAGCTGTGCATCGTCACCGACGAACCGGAGAAGTACAGCGGCGTCGCGTTGCTGCCCGGCGTGACCGTCCATCACCGCGATGAGCTGGACGCGATCCAGCGCCAGTTCCGCGAGATCACCGGCACGTCCGTGATCATTTACGACCAGACCTGCGCGACCGAAAAGCGCCGCCGCCGCAAGCGGGGCAAGTTGGTGGACCCGGCCAAGCGCGTGGTCATCAACGAGCTGGTCTGCGAGGGCTGCGGCGACTGCTCGGTGCAATCCAACTGCCTCAGCGTCGAGCCGCTGGAAACCGATTTCGGCCGCAAGCGCCAGATCAACCAGAACAGCTGCAACAAGGATTACAGCTGCGTGAAGGGCTTTTGCCCCAGCTTTGTCACCGTCGAGGGCGGCTCGCTGAAGAAGCCCAAGAAGGAACAACGCGTCAGCCCGTTTGACGCCAATCTGGGTCCACTGGCGATGCCGCTGATCCCCAACCCCGAGCGGGCCTGGGGCATTGTGGTGGCCGGCGTCGGCGGCACCGGCGTCATCACCATTGGTCAATTGCTGGGCATGGCCGCCCACCTGGAAGGCAAGGGCGTGGTCACGCAAGATGCGGCCGGCTTGGCGCAAAAGGGCGGCAGCACCTGGAGCCATATCCAGATCGCCAATCGGGCCGACGCGATTTACTGCACCAAGGTGGGCACGGCGGAAGCGGACTTGGTGATCGCTTGCGACGCCATCGTGGCGGCCAACAAGACCACGCTGGCGGTGATGCGCGAGGGCCGCACCTTTGTGGCCTTGAACACCCACGGCTCGCCGACTGCGGCGCTGGTCGGCGATGCCAACTGGAGCTTCCCCGGCGCGGCCTGTGAATCGGCCATCAGCGCGGCGGTGGGCCGGGCCAGCCTGGGCCTGTTCGATGCAGAAGAAGTGGCCGTCAAACTGGTCGGCGATTCGCTCTACACCAACCCGCTGATGCTGGGCTACGCCTGGCAACAAGGCCGTGTGCCCTTGAGCTACGCCGCGCTGATGCGGGCCATCGAGCTGAACAATGTGCAGATCGACAACAACAAGGTCGCGTTCGAATGGGGCCGGCGTTGTGCGGTGGACTTGAGCGCGGTGCAAGCGCTGTATGCGGCTCGTCAGGTGATCAACATCGTCAAGCGCCAAGGTCTGGACGAGATGCTGAACAAGCGGGTGGAGTTCTTGGCCGATTACCAGGACGCCGCTTACGCCAGCACCTACCTCAGCTTTGTCGAAAAAGTGCGCGCTGCCGAGAGCGGCTTGAAGTCAACCCGCCTGACCGAAAACGTGGCCCGATATTTGTTCAAGCTGATGGCCTACAAGGACGAGTACGAGGTGGCGCGCCTGCACACCGACCCGAAGTTCGTCGCCAAGATTGCCGCCCAGTTCGAGGGCGACTACAAGCTGGTGCACCACTTGGCACCGCCGCTCATGTCCAAGACCAATGCCCAGGGCGAGCTGCAAAAACGCCAGATCGGTTCCTGGATACGCCCGGTCTTCGGCGTGCTGGCCAAGCTGAAGGGCTTGCGCGGTGGCACGTTTGATCTGTTCGGCTACTCGCAAGAGCGCCGCACCGAGCGTGCGCTGATCGGCGAATACCGCGCCAGCATCGAAGCCATCTTGGCCAAGGGCCTGACGCCTGAGCGCCTGAGCCTGGCCGTCGACATCGCCCGCATCCCGGAAGACATCCGCGGCTACGGCCATGTGAAAGAGCGCCACCTGCTGGCCGCCCGCGCCAAGTGGGCGGGGCTGATGACGCAATGGCAGCTTTGAGTTGAGCTGACGCAGGCCATGGCGGGTCGCGGCTCGCCCTACGTGGTTGTTCATTTGTAGGGCGGGTCAAGACCCAATACTGTTCGGATAGAGCCCGTTCGCCCTGAGCTTGTCGAAGGGTTGTCGGAAGCGGGGGGAGTCCTTCGACAGGCTCAGGACGAACGGTTTTTGGGTAAGCGAACAGTATTGGGTCAAGACCCGCGTGCGGCCGACTGTGGCGGGCGTTTTACGCCAAGCCCACCCTCGGTCGCTGGGGTCAGACAGCCAGCAGTTGCTGCTCCAACTGCTGCAGCACGCGGTAGCAAGGCAGCACCTGCGCCACGCTGGAATTGGGCTCGCGGCCCTCGCGGATGGCGGCGAAGAACTCGCGGTCCTGCAACTCGATACCGTTCATCGATACCGCCACTTGCGAGACGTCGATCTTCTCGTCCCTGCCGTCGAACAAATCGTCGTAGCGGGCCAGATAGGTGGCGCTGTCGCCGATGTAGCGGAAGAAGGTGCCCAGCGGGCCGTCGTTGTTGAACGACAGGCTCAGCGTGCAGATTGCGCCGTTGGCCGCTTGCAGCTGGATCGACATGTCCATCGCGATGCCCAGCACCGGGTGGATCGGGCCCTGCATTGCGTGCGCCTTCACGATCGGGCTTTGCGCCTGGTAGGCGAACAGGTCGACCGTGTGCGCTGCGTGGTGCCACAGCAGGTGGTCGGTCCAGCTGCGCGCCTGGCCCAGCGCGTTCATATTGCTGCGGCGGAAGAAGTAGGTCTGCACATCCATTTGCTGGATGTTGAACGCGCCGCTCTGCACCTGCTGCTGCACCCATTGATGGCTGGGGTTGAAGCGCCGCGTGTGGCCGCACATCGCCACCAGGCCGTGCTTCTGATGCGCCTCCTGGTGCACGCGCACCACTTCTTCGGCCCCACTGAGGCTGTCGGCCAAGGGGATTTCCACCTGCACATGCTTGCCGGCCCGCAGACAGGCAATCGCCTGCGCCGCATGCATCTGCGTCGGCGTGCACAGGATCACCGCGTCCACTTCGGGCAGGGCCAGGCTGTCGGCCAGCTCGGTGGTGACGTGGGCTATGCCGTATTGCTGCGCCACTTCGCGGGTCTTGTCGATATCGCGGCTGATCAGCGACACCACCTCTACCCCGTCGATGTTCTTGATGCCGTCCAGGTGCTTGAGGCCGAACGCGCCGGCCCCGGCCAGGGCCACTTTGATGGTCTTGCTCATAAGGGTTCCGATCGGTTGGTGGCTGTTGCTGTGGGTGCTGCAGCTGGGTTTTCCAGGATCAAGTGACCCACCGCCGTGTTCGACGCCGGCACATGATAGAAGCGGTGTTTCAGAACCGGCGCAGGGCCCCCGGCCACATCGGCCATCGCGCCGCGCGCAATCAACCACATCACCAGCTCGATGCCTTCCGAGCCGGCTTCGCGCACATAGTCGATGTGGGAGGTCTGGCTCAGCGCTGCGGGCTCGGCGATCAGGCGGTCCAGAAACTGGTTGTCCCAGGCCCGATTGATCAGGCCGGCGCGCGCGCCTTGCAACTGGTGGCTCATGCCGCCGGTGCCCCAGATCTGCACATTCAGGTCTTCGTCAAACGACTCCACCGCGCGGCGGATCGCCTGGCCCAACTGAAAGCAGCGCCGGCCCGACGGCACCGGGTACTGCACCACGTTGACGGCAAACGGAATCACCTTGCAGGGCCATTGGAAGTCCGCCGCAGTGGGCTGGCCGCACATCAGCGACAGCGGCACGGTCAGGCCGTGGTCCACGTCGAGCTTGTTGGCGAGGGTCAGATCGAAGTCGTCCTGGATCACGCTTTGCGCGATGTGGGCCGCCAGCTCAGGGTGGCCGATCACGGTGGGCACCGGGCGCGCGCCGTAGCCTTCATCGGCCGGCTCGAACCGGTCCGCCAAGCCAATCGCGAAGGTCGGGATCAGCTCCAGGCTGAAGGCGCTGGCGTGGTCGTTGTAGACCAGGAAGACCACGTCGGGCTTGCTCTGCTTCAGCCACTGTTTGGAGAACTCATAGCCCTGGAAGAGCGGCTTCCAGTAGTCCTGCTGGGTCAGGCCCTGGTCGATGGCCACCCCGATGGCGGGCACATGCGAGGTGTAGACGGAGGCGGTGATGCGGGCCATGTCAGTTGGCTTTCCGGCCGGCCTGGCCTTGTGGTTGGCGGTGTGGCTGCGCGTCGCCGTCTTCACCGAGCACGCGGTTGCCATCGGCCGAGCGGCCGCCCTGAATCATCATGGTCCGGTACTCCGCCTCGGTCATGCCGGTCATGCTGCCGGCCATTTGCTGAAAACTCAGGCCGTCGGTGGCACCGATCTTGGCCAGGAAATAGATGTTGCCGCCCAGCGCGATGCAGGCGTTCAGGTCACGCGCCAGCACGGCCAACTTTTGCGCCTCGCTCATCGCCCATTCGTCCAGGTAGGCGCGCTGGTCCCGCTTGAAGCGCTCGCGGTTCGCCGCCTTCATCAGCGACATGCAGAACTGGTTCAGGTGATAGCCCTTGCGCGACTGTTCGGCATCAAAAATCGTCGTGCCGGGAATGTCCAGATAAGGTTTGTTGAGCGCCATGTCAGATCTCCTCTGGCCAGTAAAGCTTCATCGGATTGGTCACCAGCAACTGCTGCTGCAAGGCCGGCGTCACCGCAATGTGCGGGATGAAATCGACCAGCAGGCCGTCGTCCGGCATGTGATCTTTCAGGTTCGGATGCGGCCAGTCGGTGCCCCAGAGCACGCGCTCGGGGAACTCTTCCATCACTCGGCGGGCAAACGGCACGACGTCGCGATAGGCCTGCTGTTCGCTGTTCCGCGCGGGCGGGCCGCTGACGGACAAGCGCTCGGGGCAGCTCAGCTTGCTCCACACATTCTTGTGCTCGCGCATGAACTTCAGGAACAGTGCGAACTCCGGGCCGTCGACCGCTTGGCTGACGTCGGGCCGACCCATGTGGTCGACAACGACGGTGGTGCCGCATTCATCATGCACGGCGGCAAAGAAGTCCCACAGCTCGGGCAGGTCCACCGCCTCGAAGTAGATCACCACATGCCAGCCAAGTTGGCCGACGCGCGTGGCGATCTCCAGCAGTTCGTCCTTCGGTGTGAAGTCCACCAAACGCTTGACGAAGTTGAAGCGCACGCCGCGCACGCCCGCCGCGTGCATGGCCTGCAGCTCGGCCGTGCTGACGCTGCGCCGCACGGTGGCCACGCCGCGCGCCATGCCGCCGGAAGCGCTCAGCGCATCCAACAGCGCGCTGTTGTCGGCACCGTGGCAAGTCGCTTGCACGACCACATTGCGGGCAAAGCCCAAATGGTCGCGCAGAGCAAAGAGCTGCTGCTTGCTGGCATCGCAAGGCGTGTACTTGCGTTCCGGCGCGAAGGGGAACTCCGCCCCCGGCCCGAACACATGGCAATGCGCGTCCACCGCGCCGGCCGGCAATTTGAACTGCGGTATTGAAGGCTCGGCATACCAGTCGAGCCAGCCCGGGGTTTTGGTAAATTCCACTTGGATCAGTCCTGCTTTGATGAATCGATAGGTCGTTGAACAGAGACAGGGCTGGCCTGCGTCAAGATGCGGTCGGCCTCGACCCGCCAATCACGGCTGCTCGCAAAGCCGGCCGTGCCGCGTTCACCAAACACGCCGGCGTCGGCCAGATCGGCCATCCAGGCCTGGCGCTCGGCCGTGCCCTCGGCGCTCCACGGGGTCAGGCCCGCCTCAACGACGGTGCGGGCCACTTCGCGCACTTCCTCGCTGCGGCGTCGGCCATGCTCGATGACGCGCTGAAAGAAGTAGGCCGCCTGCTGCTCCCAGTTGATGCCGGGAAAGGTCTCGACCAGCGAGGCGATCAGCGCGTCCTCGACGCCGTAATGACGGGCGGTGGTGAAGCTCTCGATCACCATGGATTCCAAGCCCTTGATCATTACGCTGCGGCTCATCTTGGTGGCCGAGGCGACGCCCAGCTGGCTGCTGACCACGCGAGCCGCTGTAAAACCCAACGCGTTCAACTGCGGTGCCAAGGCCTCGGCATGCGGGCCGCCCAACAGCAGCGGCACCTTGATGCGGTGCGGTGGCAGCGAGGTCATCACCGCGCCCTCGACGTAGCGGCCCGCGCCCGCCTCGATCAGGCGCGCAGCTTCACACTTGGCCCCAGGCGAGGCGGAATTGAAGTCCAAAAAGTAAGCGCCCTGGCCCAGCGCGGCAGCACAGGCCCGCGCCACCCCCACCGTTTGGCTGGCGGTGACGGCGCTGATGATCAGGTCGGCCTGGGCCGCCAGCAGCGCCGGGCTTGCCAGCAACTGCACGCCATGCTGCCGCGCATGTTCGCGCAGCGGGCCGGCGCGGCCTTCATCGTCGAGCTTGAGGTCGTAGGCGCTGACAGCCAAGCCCTGGGCCCGCAGGTCCTCGGCCAGGATGCGGCCGACCTCGCCGTAGCCGATCAAGCCGATGTGACGGATGGGCCGGATGGGCCGGTCATGCGTGTGGGTGCCGCGGTTCATCGCTTGCAGTCAACAAATCAATCCAGCGACACCTTGGCGCGCTTGATCACGTCCGCATACTTGGCCGACTCGGCCGCGATGAAGGTGTGAAACTGCTCGCGCGTGACCGGGAATGTCTCGTAGCCGAAGGTGGCATAACGGTCCTTGATGTCGGGCTCGGCCAGCGCCGCGTCGATGTCCTTCTGGATCTTGTCGGCCACCGCCTTGGGCAGGCCCTTGGGCGCGGCAATCGTCGTCCAGCCGGTCACCTCATAACCCGCAGGACCGCCCGATTCGGCCACCGTCGGCACGTCCGGGAAGGCGCTGTGGCGCTTCGGCGCGGTGACGGCGATGAACTTGATGCGCCCAGCGCGCTGCAGCGGCCCGGCGGTGGCCAGCGACCCGAGCGCAAAGTTCAATTCACCGGTGGCCACGCCGCCGTAAAGCATCGAGGTTTCCTTGTAAATCACATGCTGCATTTGCGTGCCGGTCATGGACTCCAGCTGGGCCGTGCCCAGGTGCACTGGGTTGCCGACCGACCAGGAGCCGTAGTTCAGCACGCCGGGTCGGGCGCGGGCGTCGGCAATGATGTCGCCGACGATCTTGTACGGGCTGTTGGCCGCCACGCCGACGAAGAAATAGGTGCGGAACAGCGGCGTGATCGGGTCGAAATCACGCGCCGCGTCGTAGGGCAGCTTTTTGAACAGATACGGATAGGCGACCAGATGCACGTTGTCGAGCTGTATCAGGTCATGGCCATCGGTGGCACCGCGCTTGAAGGCGTCGATAGCGATGAAGCCATTGCCACCGGGCTTGTTCTCCACGATGACCGGCTTGCCCCACTTCTTTTGCAGCTTTTCGGCCAGCACTCGCAGCACCGCCTCGGGGCCGGAGCCGGCCGGGAACGGCGTGATGATGCGCACCGGCTTGGTCGGGAACTCCTGCGCTTGCGCGGCCGTCCCGATCAATCCAAACAGGCCCAGATAGGCCGCACTTGCCACTGCCACGGCTTTTGCCGCGCATTTTTTATAGTGATTCATTGTCTCGCTCCGGTGCTTGAACTTGCGTTTTTAAACAGTCAATCGATGTACTTCAGCCCTGCTTTTTCCAATGGCTCGCGCATTTTGTACATGTCCAGCCCCAGCACGCCGGCGGCCAGTTTGGCGCGTTTCTCGCCCTCGAAGCTTTCGCGGTGCTCGGCGGCGTCGGCCACCTGCTGCGCCAGTGCGGCGGGCACGACGACGACGCCGTCCACATCGGCAATCACCACGTCGCCGGGATGGACCAGCGCGCCGGCGCAAATCACCGGGATGTTGACCGAGCCAAGCGTCGCCTTGATCGTGCCCTTGGCATGGATGGCGCGGCTGAAGACGGGGAAGCCCATCTGCTCCAGCTCGGCCACATCGCGCACGCCACCGTCGATGATCAGACCCTTGGCACCGCGCGCCTGGAAGGACGTGGCCAGCAAGTCGCCGAAGAAGCCGTCCTCGCTGTCCGTCGTGCACGCGGCCACCACCACATCGCCCGGCTGCAATTGCTCGGCCGCCACATGCAGCATCCAGTTGTCACCCGGCTGCAGCAGCACGGTGACCGCCGTGCCGCAGATCTTGGCCCCGCCGTAAGCCGGGCGCATATACGGCTTCAGCAGACCGACGCGGCCCATCGCTTCATGGATAGTGGCGACGCCCAGCTTGGACAGTTGCTCAACCGCCGCCTTGTCAGCCCGCTGGATATTGCGTTTGACGATGCCGAGTTGGTTCATTGGCAGATTCATTTTTACTCCTGATCAGCTGGCAGAAGAGCGACTCTCGGGCACGCTCGAACGGTCGGTTACTCGCAGCGCCTCGCGGCGCTTCAGCGCTCGGTCCAAGCGCGGAAACACGCGGCGGGCATTGCCCTCGTAGACCATGAAGCGCTCTGCCTCGCTGAGGTTGGCGGTCGCCTCGACATAGCGCTTGGTGTCATCGAAATAATGGCCGGTCTCCGGGTCGATGCCGCGCACCGCACCGATCATTTCGCTGGCGAACAGGATGTTCTTGACCGGGATAACTTTCGTCAACAGGTCGATGCCGGGCTGGTGATAGACGCAGGTGTCAAAGAAGATGTTGTTGAGCAGATGCTCGCTCAGCAGCGGCTTCTTGAGCTCTTGCGCCAAGCCACGGAACCGCCCCCAGTGGTAGGGCACGGCACCGCCGCCATGCGGGATCAGGAACTTCAGCGTCGGGAAATCCTTGAACAGGTCGCTGGTCAGGCACTGCATGAAGGCCGTCGTGTCGGCGTTCAGGTAATGCGCGCCGGTGGTGTGGAAGCAGGCGTTGCAGCTGGTCGAGACATGGATCATGGCGGGGATCTCGTACTCGACCATCTTTTCGTAGATCGGATACCAATGCCGGTCGGACAGCGGCGGGCTGGTCCAGTGGCCGCCCGACGGATCGGGGTTCAGGTTGATGCCGACGTTGCCGAATTGCTCCACGCACTTGACCAGTTCGGGGATGCAACTGGCCGGGTCGACGCCGGGCGACTGCGGCAGCATCGCCGCCGGGATGAAGCGGTCCGGGAACAGCTCGGCCACGCGGAAGCACAGCTCATTGCAGATGGCAGCCCAGGTCGCCGAGGTCTGGAAATCGCCGATGTGGTGGGCCATGAAGCTGGCGCGCGGGCTGAAGATGGTGAGGTCGAGTCCGCGCTGGTTCATCAGCTTCAGCTGATTGGTCTCGATGGACTCACGCAGCTCGTCATCGCTGATTTTCAAGCTCGACGGGCTGGGTGCCTTGGCCGGCTCCTTCAGCCCCGCGATTTGCAGGTCGCGCCAAGCGCCGAGCGCGGCGGGCGCGGTGGTGTAGTGGCCGTGGACGTCGATGATCATCAGAGTGCCTCGAAAAAGTGAAGTTGAAATCTTGGCGCGATGGACAAAACCCTGCGCGGGTCAGTCAGCCGTTCAGTGTGCAGAAAATGCGGCACGCAGCGCACCGTCTTCGTCAAAGCGCTTCGGTTCGGCGCGGCGTTTCACCCACAGCGCCAAGGCGGCGATCAGCGCGGGCAGCGCCAGCACAGTGAACACGCCCTCGAAACTCATCTGCATCACGGTCAGCTGCACGACAAGAAAGGAGCCGGCGATGCCGCCGAAACGGCCGATGCCGAGCATCCAGGCAACGCCGGTGGCGCGGCCATTGGTCGGGTAAAAGGCGGCCGCCAGTGCCGGCAGCGACGACTGCGAGGTGTTCATCAGCGCACCGGCTGCAAACACCGCCATGACCAACCAACCCACCTGCCCTATCGACTGCCCGATGGCCCAGATAGCCACCGCCGTCAGCGCATAGCCGATGGCCAGAATGCGGTTCGCCTCGAAACGGTCCATCAACCAGCCGAACAGCACCGCACCGACGCCGCCGAGCGGGAACAGCGCCGCAATCAGCGTGGCAGTGCGCGGCTCGATGCCGGCGTCCTTGAACAGCAGCGGCATCCAGTTGATCAGCGCGTAGAAAATCACCAAGCCTGAAAAATAGCTCAGCCACAGCATGAAGGTACCCAGGCGATACGGCTTCGCCAGCACCTGCGCCAAGCCGCCGCGCTCATTCGTGACCGGACGCTGCTCGCTCAGCACAAAGCGCTCGATCTGGTTGACCTGCTCACCAGCAATCCGCACCAGCACCGCGCGAATGCGCTCTATGGGGCGGCGCTTGGCGACCAAGAAACGTACCGATTCGGGCAGCAACAGAATCAGCAACACGGTCAGCAGCAACGGTGTGATGCCGCCCAGCTGCAAAACGCTGCGCCAGCCCCATTGCGGGATCATCCAGGCGGCCAGAAAGCCACCAAAGGCCGCGCCGAGCGGAAAGCCGCAGAACATCAGATTGGTCAGCATGGCGCGGCGCTTGTCCGGGCAGTACTCGCTCATCAGCGTGACCGCATTTGGCATTGCCGCCCCCCAGGCCCAGGCCGGTGATGAAGCGCAGCACGGTCAGCGTCCTCAGATCGCCGGCAAAGGACGAGGCAAAGCAAGCCAGGCCGAACACCAGCACCGCGCTGGTCAACACCAGTTTGCGGCCAAAGCGGTCAGCCAGCGGGCCGGCCGACAACGCACCAGCCGCCAAGCCAAACAGCGCCGCGCTCAGCACCGGGCCCAACATCGACTTGGTCACGCCCCAGTCCTTGATCAAGGACGGCGCGATGTAGCCGATCGCGGCGGTATCAAAGCCATCCAGCAGGACGATGAAGAAACAGAGGGCAAAAATCACCCATTGGTAGGCCGAGAACTTGTTCTCGTTGATCAGCGTCTGCACATCGACGCTGCGGGGCTTGCTTTGCATGGACTGATTCCTGGGAAAAATGTCTGAAGACTGCGGGCGGCCCAGCTGACCGAAAGCCGATTACCAATTACCGATGACCAATTACCGGGCGCTCAGCGGCCGGCCCAGACCGAGTGCGGCACCATCACCTCGCCGCGCATCAGCAGGCGGGCGGTGCGCAGCAGCGCGGCTTGGGTCACGTTTTGCGGGTTGGCCGGGTCGGTGGCCAGCTCGACGCTGAACTCGCCGGTCGGGTGTTCGACGCCGACCCGCATCAGCGCCGCCCGGGCGAGATCGGCCACGCCGTCGCAGACCGAGCCTTCCAGCACGCAGGCGGTGGCCACAGTGACGGCCGCCAGCACGCCGATGGCGTCGTGGCAGACATGCGGAATGAAAGAACGGGTACTGATCGCGCCGCCTTCGCGGGGTGCGGCGATCAGCGTCATCTTCGGGTAGTTCTTGCTGGTCACATCGCCCAAGCCCATCAGTTGCGCGGCCTGCAAGCGCAGCGCCTCGATGCGGGTCTTCAGTTCGACATCGGCATTCAACTGATCGACGCTCTCGAAGCCGCTGCAGCCCAGGTCGCTGGCCTTGAAGATCACCAGCGGCATGCCGTTGTCGATGCAAGTGACGTCGAGCGTGAACGGCTCGAAGCCCGCGCCGCTGACGCTGAGGCTGTCGCGCACCCGGCCGGTCGGCAGCAGGCCTGAGCAGACGGAGCCGGCGGTGTCGAGAAAATTGATCGTGATCGGGGCGGAGTGGCCGGGCGCACCGTCGATGCGGGCATCGCCTTCGTACTCGACCCGGCCAGCGGGCGTTTGCACGGTGATGTCGCAAGCCATGTCGGTGTTCAGCGTCAGCACGCGAAACGTAGTGGTTGCGCCTTGCGCCGCCACCATGCCGGTTTCCAGCGCGAACGGCACCACGGCGGCGAGCATATTGCCGCAGTTGGGCGTGGTGTCCACCGTGGCCTTGTCCGGCTGCAACTGCGCGAACAAGAACTCCAGGTCAACGCCGGGACGGCTGCTGACGGCGACGATGCCCACCTTGCTGGTCAACGGATGGGCACCGCCCAGGCCGTCGATCTGGCGCCGGTCCGGCGAGCCCAACGCGGCCAGCAACACGGCGTCGCGGGTGGCGATGTCGGCGGGCAAGTCCTGCGCACGGAAAAACGGCCCCTTCGAGGTGCCGCCGCGCATCAGGAGGCAGGGTATGGCGGTTTGTTGCACGGGCTGTCTCCTTGGGTTCATCCGCTCGGTCCGCATCGAGGCGGTGCCGGCTACGGCCACGACTATTGCGCAGCGAGCCCATTGTGGAGAGCGCCAACCCAACAATCAAGGCCTAGCTGACGCTAGCTGGTATAGCATTTCGGCATGACTCAAATCTGTGCAATTCCGGCAACTCGCACCCGAGCACTTCGATGGATCTGAAACAGCTCGAATATTTCATCAACGTGGCCGAACACGGCAGCTTCAGCAAGGCCGGCCTGGTGCTGCAAATTGCCCAGCCGGCGCTGAGTCGGCAGGTGCGCGCGCTGGAGATCGAGCTGCGCGAAACGCTGCTGCTGCGCAACGGCCGCGGCGTGGCGCTGACCGAAGCGGGCCAACGCCTGCTGGAGCATGGCCGCGCCATCCTGCAACTGGTGGAGCAGGCGCGCGACGACCTGGGCGCGCAGCGCGACGAGCCGCTGGGCCGCATCGTGGTGGCCATGCCGCCGACGCTGGCGCGCCTACACACCCTTGCCCTGATCAAGCGCTTTCGGGTCGACATGCCGCGCGCCCGGCTGGCCATCATGGAAGGGTTTTCGGTCCACATCACCGAGTGGCTGCTGTCCGGCCGGGCCGATCTGGCCCTGGTCTACAACCCCGAGCCGCTGCCCGCGCTGGCCATACAGCCGCTGCTGGATGAACGCCTCAGCCTGATCAGCCCGGTGGACGCCGCACCGCCCGGCCCGGTGCCGCTGAAAGACCTGCCGCTCTACCCGCTGGTGCTGCCGCAGCGTGGCTACATCTTCCGCAAGCTGATGGAAACCGCCGCCGCCTTTGCGCAAGTGCCATTGAACGTCGCCTGGGAGGTGTCCAGCCTGCCGGTCATCCTCGACCTCGTCAGCGCCGGCCTTGGCCACGCCGCGCTGGGCGAATCCGCCCTCAGCGCCTTTGCCCACCCCGAGCGCCTGGCCATCACCCCCTTCCAGGACGCCGACATCAAATCCACCCTCTGCCTGATCACCCCCGCCCAAAAACGCTCAACGCCGCTGCAGCAACGCACCGCCGCGCTGTTGAAGGAATTGGTGCAAGGGCCAGCGACGGCTTAGCGTTCAAGCCCCAATGGACGACGAGGCGCGGCACGCATTTGAACCCGAGCGCCCTGAGTTACAGAAGGGCATTGGCGGCGGCCGCCTGGCCATCCGCAACGAGCCTGCACACTCAAGCGGACTAGATATGGCTCAAACCTAAGGTACCCGCATGAAAATTTATGACTTCAAAGGCTTCCCCAACCCTGCACGCGTACGCATCGCACTGGCCGAAAAGGGCGCCACGGACAAGGTCGAGTTTGTGAGCGTCAACGTGCTCAAAGGTGAGCACCGCCTGCCCGATTTCGTCCGCAAGAACCCGAGTGCTTCCGTCCCCGTGCTGGAGCTGGACGACGGCACCACCATCAGCGAATGCACGGCCATCACCGAATACCTCGACCAGGCTTTTGACGGCATCGCGTTGATGGGGCGAACGGCCAAGGAGCGCGCGGTCGTCCAGATGATGCAGCGCCGCGCTGAGCAGGGGGTGATGGACGCCTTGGGCACCTATTTTCACCACGCGACCGCCGGCCTGGGTGCTTTGGAGCTGTACCAGAACAAGGAATGGGGCTTGAAGCAGCGCGACAAGGCCGGCGAAGGCATGCACTACTTCGACAGCGTCCTGGCGACTCAGCCGTTTGCCGCCGGCGACGCCTTCTCGGTGGTGGACATCACCTTGTTCGTGGGCCTGTCTTTTGCCGACTTTGCCGATGTGGCGATCCCGAGCACGCTGACCCACTTGCTGGCCTGGCGTGCCCGCATGGCGCAGCGCCCGAGCATGGCGGGCTGATTGATTGATTGATGAGCCGGCGAAGACTCCATGAAGATCAATGCTGATTTTGACCAGCGCGTCGTCGTGCATGCGGCGCAGCTGCCCTGGGTGGACTCTCCCGTGCCGGGCGTGCAGCGGCGCATGCTGGACCGCATCGGCGCGGAGGTCGCGCGAGCCACTTCGCTCGTGCGCTACGCGCCGAACAGCACATTCACCGCTCACACGCATGGCGGCGGCGAAGAATTCATCGTGCTGGACGGCGTCTTTCAAGACGAGCGCGGCGACTACCCCGCCGGCACCTACGTGCGTAATCCCCCCACCAGCCGGCACACGCCCGGCTCAGCGTCGGGTTGCGTGATCTTCGTCAAGCTGTGGCAGTTCGCGCCTGAAGACCGCGAGACCGTGGTGATCGACATGAACAGCCACCAAGCCCGGCCAGATGCCGGCCGGCCCGGCGTCAGCGTGATGCCGCTGTTCCAGGATCTGCGTGAAACCGTGCAACTGGAAGTCTGGCAGCCGGGCACGCAGATCGAGGTGACTTACGCCGATGGTGCCGAGTTGCTGGTGCTGGAGGGCAGCTTCGTTTGCGAGGCCGACTCGCTGGCGGCGCTGTCCTGGTTGCGTCTGCCGACGGGCGGGCATTTGTCGGCCAAAGCAGGCAGGGCGGGTGCCAGAGTCTGGGTCAAGCAGGGCCACCTGCGCTTCGTTCAGGCACCGCCGCTGTAGGCCGGGCTTGCTGGCGGCCGAGGGGCCACCACCAAGGCACGGCGACGCACCCAAGCCAGCAGACCCAGTCCGCCCAACATCAGGGCGTAGCTGCCGGGCTCGGGCACGGCCGACATCAACGCGTCACGTGCCGTCACGCCCAGATCGGTGTAATTGGTGAACACACCGTCCATGCCCCAACTCAGATACTTATCGAACTGTGCGGCAGCGAGCGTCGGGTCGGCTTGGGCAAAGGTGTAGGCGTGAACCATCAAGCCGGCGGCATGAGCCGCCTCGATGTAGGCCTGCGTCACGGCGTTGACGCCGGTGTTGCTGATCGACGGGCCGATGCCGTTGACCGTGGCGGCCAGACTGGCAAAGGTGGATGCGGCAGCATTGCCCAGGAAGACCTGCTGAATGGTCATGCCCAAGGCGTTTTGCTTGGCGCGGATGCTGACCAGGGTGTCCAGGCTAAAGGACTGGATGAAGACCTTGTCAGTGGAGTTGCCATACCCATAGCGCTGCAGCGTCGACAGGATCTTGTCCTCCATCATCGGGTCGGATATCTTGGCTTCGGGGTAGATGCCCACGGTGCGGCCGGTCAACGCGCTCTGCGCTTGTGCCAGGGTGATCACCTCGTCGAAGGTCGGCACGCGAAACGCATCGGCAGATGTCGGCGTGAAGCCGACGTAGCTGGTCTTGCCCGTGCCGGTGGGCTTGACGGTCAGCGTCTTGATCTCAGCCAGGGTGAAGCTGGACACGTTGTAGTTGCCCTTGACCAAGCCGAACACCGTGGCCACATTGGTGGTGCGGTTCAGCGTGGTGTCATGCATGGCGACCAGATGGCCGTCCTTGGTCAGTTGCAGGTCGGGCTCGATGTAGTCGGCACCCAACTTGACGGCCAACTCGTAGCCGGCCAGCGTGTGCTCCGGCAGGTAGCCGCTGGCACCGCGGTGAGCGATCACCAACGGGGCTTGGTCGTTCAGGGTGTTGAGTTCGATGGCCAGCGCCTGCTGAGCACAAGCCGCCATCAAGGTCAGAGCCAAAAACGAGACTTTCGTGGACTTGGCTCGTGGGGAATTGAACATATGCATGCTTTCAGCTTCCGATCGGTGCGTTGTGCCCGAGCCAGCGGCCCGAGTCATGCCTCACCTTAGTCTGCAGATATGACCGTGCTGTTTCATCGCGGCGGCTGGATGGCAATGGCCCGCCGCGCAGGTCGCTGAGCGCCCAAACAGCGGCAAGAACACACAACGGGGGACAATCAGGCCACCGATCCACGGCTTCAAACCCAGAAATGCCTACCTTGACCTTCAGACCGGCCACGCCGGCCGACATCCCCGCGCTGACGCTGATACGGCTGGCAGTGACGGAAAACGTCTTGTCCAACCCGGCTCGGGTGACGCCGCAGATGTACGCCGACTATCTGGACCGCCTGGGGCGCGGCTGGGTCTGCGAGCAACAAGGTGCCCAAACAGGCGCGCCGGGCGTGGAGATCATCGGTTTCTCCTACGCGGCGCAAGCGGACGGGTCGATCTGGGCGCTGTTTGTGCGGCCGGGCAGCGAGGGCCTGGGTGCCGGCCGCGAGTTGCTGCGCTTGGCCAGCGCTTGGCTGTTCAGCCAGGGCCACGCTGCGGTCACCCTGAGCACGCAGGCCCGCACGCGTGCCGACGCGTTCTACGCGGCCCAGGGCTGGCTGCGCGGCGAGATGAAGGACGACAGCGAGGTGTTTTTCACCCTGGCCCGTCCGGAACCCGTCAAGCCTTGATCAACGGCGCACACAAGGATGCATGCGCCTGGATCGCATCCAGCGGCAGGCGTTTGCCGGCCAGATAGTCCTCCACACATTGCAAGACCAGCGGGCTGCGATGGCGGGCGGCGCTGGCGCGCAACTCGTCCAGCGTCAGCCAGACGGTCCGCACAATGCCGTGGTCGAGCGCCAGCCCGGCGATCACCTCGCCCACCCGGCCACAGAAGGCGAAGCGCAAATAGGTGATGTCTTCGGCCTGGGCCGGCCGCACAAAGCGGGCCAGGTAAATGCCCAGCAGCGCGTCGGGCGTGAAGTCGCGGGCAGTTTCTTCCAGCGCCTCGCGCACCACCGCTTGCAACGGCGATTCGCCCGGATCCAGGTGGCCCGCCGGGTTGTTCAATTGCAGACCCTCGGGTGTCTCCTCCTCGACCAGCAAAAAACGGCCGTCGTGTTCAATCACGGCGGCGACGGTGACGCTGGGCTTCCATCTGTTGTCCATTGGCAATTCCTTGGGCATTTACGAGTTTCAGGGCTGTTGGCTATTGTGTAAGCTGCGGGCAGTTTGCTTTTCTAACGATCGAAATATCCGCCCCCGTGCGGCCTTGGAGGGTTTACTCATGCTGATAGGTGTTCCGCGCGAAAGCGCGGCCGGAGAAACGCGCGTGGCGATCACGCCCGAAACGGCCAAAAAATTGAAGGCTCAAGGGCACAGCCTGCGGGTCGAAAGCGGCGCTGGTCTGGGTGCCAGCATCACCGACGAGGCCTACGCGGCGGTTGGCGTCGAGATCGTCGACCGGGCGGGTGCCTTTGCCGTCGAACTGCTGCTGAAGGTCAGAAGCCCGGACGCCACTGAGCTGGCGCTGATCAAGCCGGGCACGGCCCTGGTCGGCATGCTCAACCCGTTTGATCGCGACGGCCTGCAAGCAATGGCCAGCGCCGGGCTGACCAGCTTTGCGCTGGAGGCCGCACCGCGCACCTCGCGCGCGCAGAGCATGGACGTGCTGTCGTCGCAAGCCAATATCGCCGGCTACAAGGCGGTGATGATTGCCGCCGACCGCTACCAGCGCTTTTTCCCGATGCTGATGACGGCGGCCGGCACGGTCAAGGCGGCACGCGTCGTGGTGTTGGGCGTGGGCGTGGCGGGGCTGCAGGCCATTGCCACGGCCAAGCGGCTCGGTGCGGTGATCGAAGCGTCTGACGTGCGGCCTTCGGTGAAGGAGCAGGTCGAGTCGCTGGGTGCCAAGTTCATCGACGTGACTTACGAAACGGCCGAGGAGAAGGAAGCGGCCGTGGGCGTTGGCGGTTATGCCAAGGCGATGCCGCAAAGCTGGCTTGATCGGCAACGCCAAGAAGTCGCCAAGCGCGTGGCGCAGGCCGATGTGGTCATCACCACCGCCCTGATTCCGGGCCGCGCCGCGCCGGTGCTGGTCAGCGAAGAAATGGTCAAGAGCATGAAGCCCGGCTCGGTCATCGTCGACCTGGCCGCCGCCAATGGCGGCAATTGCCCGCTGACGGAAGCCGGCAAGACCGTCGTCAAACACGGCGTGACGCTGGTCGGCGAGACCAATCTGCCCGCGCTGGTGGCGGCCGACGCGTCGGCGCTGTATGCCCGCAACGTGCTGGACTTTTTGAAACTGGTGATCACCAAAGAAGGTGCCTTCCAGGTGCCCATGGATGACGACATCGTGGCGGCCTGCCTGATGACGCAATCCGGTGAAGTGAAACGGAGCTAAGGAAAAATGGAACTCGTCGTCAACCCCACGGTCACCAACCTGATCATCTTCGTGCTG
Organism: Roseateles sp.; assembly: GCA_044339175.1. GTDB lineage: Bacteria > Pseudomonadota > Gammaproteobacteria > Burkholderiales > Burkholderiaceae_C > Paucibacter_A. The sequence goes on along the minus strand of JBIIVZ010000006.1, from coordinate 781 downwards.
GCCATCTACGTCGGCTACCACGTCGTCTGGACGGTTACTCCGGCCCTGCACACGCCCTTGATGGCCGTCACCAACGCGATCTCGGCCATCGTCATCGTCGGTGCCATGATGGCCGCCGCGCTGACCGAAACCGACCTCGGCAAATTCATGGGCACGCTGGCCGTGGCACTGGCTGCGGTCAATGTCTTCGGCGGCTTCTTGGTGACCCGACGGATGCTGGAAATGTTCCGTAAAAAGGACAAGAAGACAGCGCCCGCCGTCGCCAAAGAAGGGAGCAACGCATGAGCCTCAGCCTCGTCACGCTGCTGTACCTGATCGCCAGCGTTTGCTTCATCCAGGCGTTGAAAGGCCTGTCTCATCCGACCAGCTCGATCCGCGGCAACCTGTTCGGCATGGTCGGCATGGCCATCGCCGCGCTGACCACCGCCGCGCTGATCGTCAAGCTGGCCGATGGCCACACGCTGGGCCTCACCTATGTGCTGGCCGGCTTGGTGCTCGGCGGCGGTCTGGGTGCCTACATGGCCGCCAAGGTCGAGATGACCAAGATGCCCGAGCTGGTCGCTTTCATGCACAGCATGATCGGCCTGGCAGCGGTCTTCATCGCGGCCACCGCCGTGCTGGAGCCGGCCGCTTTCGGCATCACGGCCAAGGGCTTGAGCTCGATTCCCGGCGGCAACCGGATCGAACTGGCGCTCGGAGCCTTCATCGGCGCGGTCACCTTCAGTGGCTCGGTGATTGCCTTCGGCAAGCTGTCGGGCAAGTACAAGTTCCGTCTGTTCCA